>JAAYYH010000052.1 GCA_012515495.1 Coriobacteriaceae bacterium
CGATAACGGATTTGAACCGCTGACCTTGTGCGTGTAAAGCACCTGCGCTACCGCTGCGCCAATCGCCCACAGACCCACAGCAGAGGGGAATTATACCACAGTGATCACCGCTGCGCCGACAGTTAATTTACAGCCTTTTTGTAAAGCATGCGATCCGGTCAATGTCATGCCATCCAAGAATGCCTTGTGCCTGCCTTTGCATTCAGCCCAGAGCGATTCTTGGGAGAAGAAGATATCCAAATGGTGGTCGGCGATCTCTTCTCGGGGAATGACGATGGCGTTTCTTGAGGATTTTCCCACTGTAAGCAGCGCACCCTCGGTCTTAAGCAGATGGATCTTGTAGGCGAAGACTCCCGCCAGCTCAACATTAAGGCAGACAGTGTCGCCTTGCTCGTCACAAAGTAACGGCAATAGCTCCAACCGCTTCTCAAATGGATGCAAACACCCATAACAGACCTCCATATCCTCAAAAGCTGTGTCCTGACAATAGCTGCACGTTTTCATAACTGGCCTCCTTGGTCTTCTGGTTCTTGCTCATTGATTGTTGCTGACGAATTGTTGTAGTGCTTCCCTAAGGTGCATTCATGTTTACGGGACTGTGTTTGTGCCGATGATAAGTTGCTTGTTGTGACGGCCTTATCAACGCCTAGGCTCTCCAATTGCAGCGAAGTCAAGCTCACTTGATCGCCTGATATAAACCACGGTTGGGTGGAAGCTCGAGTTCGTCGCTCAAGAACACAGACAGATGATCTCACGCTCAGCGTTCTCCATGGCTTGAGTCCGCGAGCTGACAGAATCACCCGACCTTCCTTATCAATGAATGCGACATCTAACTGATCGCGCATGAAGAACGTGTGGATGCTCCTACAAGGAATCAATACCAGAACCTCACCGTTTTGGCACAGCGTATCTCCCAACAAACCCTTGATGCGGGTACCATACGAACTAGCCAGTCGAATACCTTTCGAACAAGGCATATCACATCAACTCCACAACAATACTTGTTACGTTCTTTCTTTCACAGTAGACAACGAGCGCATATTGAGAAGATATCGATCCCTGGTTTTCGTATCTGCAGAGCTGATATGTGCAAAGACCCTGCCTGTTGTCGCTTTGCAGCAACCAACCAAGACGCCGCACTCTACTATCAAATTCGCAAGCTGCTTGTTGCAGTGACGCATCGACCGAATAGCCCACTATCTGCTTATCTTTGGAGACACCAATACAGGTCACAGCCAGACTTATACTATCGGACGCTCTTGGAATCGCTGTTGCGGTGTCGATATCGGATGCAGATATCTGATCTGTTGCCATATCCTCCACGAGCGCGTCTCCGCCAACAGCATCCGAGATTCCTAGGGGATCTCGTGGTTGGTGGTGTCTTTGGTCAAGCAGATAGCCAAAGACATCGAGCTTATGTTGAAGCTCTTGTTCAACGTGCTGGAATGTGAGGATTGCAACAGCCAGCAGTATTATCACTATCGTAGCAACTGCTACCCTTATCCGATCGCATGCAATGAGTGATGTTCGTCTGTATGCGCTCATAGCAGTACTCCAGGCCTAAATGGATCGATAGTGTAGCTCCGCGTGTGCGTAATTCCCGAGAATCGGATACCAAAGAAGCTGTCACCAAAACCCCAAGGGCGATACGTTAGAGTGCAAACATAGGTTTCATGGTGGGGTTCAAGTGAGAATCCTAACGCTCGTTCGCTCCCAGAAAGGTCATTCTGGTCATCGCCAGCCAACTCACCCGCTGTTCCAGCTGAAGACTGCACTCGAATTGACAGGTATTCTCGCTGGGCGAAGCAACTGGACAGCAAAGATTCAACTGCCTCGACTCTGGCTGCGGTACCATAATTGCCATAGCCTGGTGATGTTGCCTCCACTCGTACCGTTTCTGCCGCCAGACGATCAAAACGCGCGCAATCACCCAAAAACACCATCAGGTTCACTGCGACACCCACAACAGCCAACAATACGGGGATGCAAACGGCAAGCTCAACAGTCATCTGCCCACTTTGATCGCTTCTATTCCCAAATCGCGTTCTCACCACCACCTCCCAGAGCTGTCCGCAAAGAAGAGGTCACATTTGCCAGCAGCCCCTTTCCCCGAGCAGAAATCTGTGGCGGAAGAGAGACTTTTATCGGTATCTCGGGAGAGCCGGGGATGTCAGCAAACCTGATGGTGTACAGGGTCATCTCGCTGTCGAGCAACTCTCCACCCTGCAACTCGACTTCAAGAAGTATTCCGTCGAACGCACTTCTCAACAAGGAACCGCTGCCCGAACCTGGCAAATCGGCATACATCTGTTTGGCCAAACCAAGCGGGCTGAGCAAACCTGAATCGTCAGCGTCAATCACATGCGCACTATTGACGAGCACTGGCTTTGGTGTCGAAAGATCCACCCCCTGCAAGCCAACGGATTCGATAGTCTCCTTCAGTGCTCCCTCTGCCCAAGCGGCCAACGGTGTCCCCCTTACCACAGGGATGTTACGCAAAAAATCCCCCACTCCGCGTGTGAGTCCATCGATTCCCTCTGTGTAAGCCAGCAGGGTATCTCCCCACATACTCAAGACACTGTCAAACGCCCCCAAAGCACCACCCAACGCTGTACCGGAATCCAGTTTCCCTGTTGCTCTATCCAGAAAGGCTGCCAGCAGGTTCTTTCCCTCACTGGCATCATCTTCGGTCAGAGCAGCAGCCGAAACTGCCACGCGCGGAGTGAGAGTTGTGTCTGAAGCGACCAAGGAGTTTGAGAATAAGGCTGGTATCTGATGACTGGAGGTGTCCAGCGCAATGGCGATACAGCCATTTCTGCCCGGGGGCTTGGGATCAAAGCGCTTGCCATCAAGTGACTGCAACGCTTGGCCAAAACTGTCCAACGCGCTGGAGGCTGACTTTTTTGCCTCACGTATCTGTTGGTCATATTCTCTTGATGCCTGTTCATACCGCTTGGCAGCATCGACCATCTTTCGATAATGGAATTCAAAGCCATTCTCTATCACTGAGGAAGCGTTTGCCACCTGTCCCATGCTGCTCACGTCAAAACCACACTGAGCGCAAGTAGTCAGTTGTCCCTGTTCAAGATCCTCAAGAGAACCAGTACCAGCAGCGACAGAGGCCTGATATGCCGGACAAGAGGGGCTACCATGCAAGACTCCGTCACTACTCAGTGGAAACAGATTGCGAGAATAGAGTTCCGATTGTCTGAGTTCGCTGTTATTGCGGGGTAGCTCTGGAAAACTGGCGTCCAGCACACCATTCTCATCAGTGTGGGCATAGCCTAGCTCGAACTGTTCCACGGCATAGGCATACAGCTGTGTACGCGCATAAGATCTGACTTGCTCGTCAAGCGAAGAATCCAGGGGTGACTCACGCGTCAGACGCTGATGATAATAAGCCTTTGCGCGCTGGAATGCGTAGTCAAAACGCCAGAGCTCAACCGAGGCGAAATAAGGATTTTCGATTCCCGATAAAAGCCCAAGGTGCCCAGCGCGCTCATACATACAGTAGTTGGGGTTTCCGCCGCAATCTGCTCTATAGCCCTCGAGCTTACTGGCATCCATCTGAGCTCGAGCTTCCTTGGCAGCCTCGGTCTGTTCGGCAGTGCGCTTATTATCCTCTTCGATCTCTGTTCCCGATCCACTCGCTTCTGAATCATCAGGGAAGACAGTCTTTGCACCTGAGAGCGGTAACGGTATCGCCAGACCATGGTACGAGGCCGTGGCAGATGGCGAGAAAGAATTGGCACTGATGGTTGTAGCGGCGTTCACTACGCAGAGAAATGGCAGAGCCTTTTGTAGGCCGTCCAATGCAAGTTGCGCCTGCTTGGCACAGGTATCACGTGCATCGAACACCTTGTGCCCCAAGTCCATGAGCTTCAAACCCACTTCCTGAAAGGAGGGTATGCAGCTAACCACGATTGCAACACCGAAGACTGCCAGACCAAAGAGACTCATGGACAACACCACGGCATCGGCAACTCGGGCTACTATGAGGTATTCTCCCACCACATTCTCTGCTGCCAGAGCTCCGGCATCTGCAGCGAACTGGATATCAGCTGATGTGGAGTTGACCCAATAGATCTGCGACGAGGTGAAGAGCAAGGTGATAACCAAAGTCATCGCCACTACCACACCAATACTGGTGAATCCACCATCACGATCAACGAAACACTGACGACGAATTATCATCAGCTCCATTGCCGCACCCATCTTGCTGGACTGTCAGAGCTGTTCTCCCATACCCATGCGGGTTGAGCGGGTAAGGTCGCTGTTACTTGCTGTGTCAGATAACCCTCTGAGTCACACATTCCCACAAGCTGGCTACTCCAACCTAGCAGAGGCAATGGTTTGAGCTTGTTGATAATGGAAACGCAAACATCCCTTGAATTCTCGTCTCCCACAAGCTCAATATCCCATTTCTTGTTGCCAGTGTGGCTGTGGAAGATATCCAGAGGAGGAATCGCTGCCAAACGACGTTTGATGTAACCTTCGTATTTCTCGTCTGAATGCGAGCCCATCGGGGTCGCGGTTGCCAACAGCCGACACCCTTCCGCTGCCGCATTCTCCATTATCATGCGGTTATAAAGTAAGATCATCGGCTGACAGCAAACTAGCAGCAGCAGGAATACCACCGGTATCAGATAGGCTGCCTCAACCGTTGATTGACCCCGCTCAGAATAACAGCACATCGCCAACCACCCCAGCTGTATTCGTAGTCAGAGCGTGTGAGGCACTGTCCACAGCATGTCTTGCGAACAATGCGTCGCCAACTTTACCCGATAGCAAACCGAGAACCGATACCACAACCATCAGTATCAGACCGACAATCAGATACTCCACTGTTCCCTGTCCTTCTTCACCTCTGATCCTCCTATTCATCGCTGTACTCACTAGGAATCGGGTCTGAAAAATCAGGTGCCTTGATGCGAAGCACCGTCATGCAGAGCTGATTTTCTTCTCCACGCTCAACGCCACGTTTCTGCGGTATCAGGGTTATCGTCAGCGCTTCCCCATCGGCAGATTTTGCCGCGCACCCCCAGGACTCTCCGGCAAGATCTAGATAACCAGCATGGATCAGCTTTGTCTGGGCCTGTTGCAGGCTGATAAGCAGCTGCGCAGCCAAATCCTCACAGGTTTTATCGCTTAGACCCCTCCATGTTTCGCAGAAAGAACCCCTTTGGTACTTTAATGGATCGCCGGAGATTGAAAGTGCCAATGGACATTCCCTATCATCGGAAGCTAGTGCCATTGGTGAAAACGGTGACACGGTTGGAGTAGACGGAGCTATTGGATCGGCTGCGTTAGGGGGTGAAGGTGAATCGAGCTGATTGCGAATGTCAGACGTAGTTGGCGAGTTAGTCGGATCGAGCGAATAGGACAAAGCGGATCCATCGAGACTATCAGAGCTCTCACTTTCTCGGCTCTCAAGTGTGTCGCTATC
Source organism: Coriobacteriaceae bacterium (assembly GCA_012515495.1). GTDB lineage: Bacteria > Actinomycetota > Coriobacteriia > Coriobacteriales > UBA8131 > UBA1419. The sequence goes on from JAAYYH010000052.1 coordinate 5,447, forward strand.
ATACAGACGCGTGATCATCAAGGTCAGGCAGGCCGCGAACGCGATACATACAAGTAATACCATCAATAATGCATCGCGAGGAGAAGCCTTCATTTCACAGGTCATTTATACCACTGGAAATCGCTTCCCAGAGTTCCTGCAACTTACCTCTGAAGGCGGTGACGGCGATTATCGCTATCACTACCAGAACCCCCACCAAAATAGCGTATTCAGTTGTACCCTGACCTTTGCCATCCATCAGGAACATCCGCAGTTTGAAAAATAGCGAACGACAGCATTTTTGCCATGATTGACGTAGTCCGATTAACCGTTCCATCTTTAAACCATCCTTCTCATCAGATCCAATACGATGGGACCCATCACCAGCAAGAGCATCGCCGGGAGTATCAATGTGCCAGTGGGAATCAACATCTTCACCGGAGCCCTGGCAACCTTCTCCTGTTGGTTTGCGCGGTATTCCTTACGGGCTTCGTCTGCCAGCTCGAAAAGGGTCTGTGTCATTGGTGCCCCAAATCTGGCTGCCCGTATCGTCACAGAACAGAAGCGGGAGAAGGATGGTGTGGCGATTCTCTGAGAAAGTCTCTGTAGTCCCTCTTCCCTGCTCAGCAAACCACTTTTCCAGATATCCAATGACTCTCTACATACCTGCGCAAGTGGTGTTGAAAAACGTTTCGCGTAAAGCTCAAATGCGCTGTCAAACGACATCCCCGCCTGCATACCCAGTGCTACTACATCAAGCAACTCGGGAAGATCGTGTTCAAAACTATCTTCCATTTCGCGACGATTCCTGCGGCTGTGGAGTCTCTCTGTGCGAATAAAACCGAGGCGATGGCAGTTAAGTCTCTTGGGGCCTCCTGAGTTGATCCGATTAAGCAGTCTTGAACGGTTACCAACTCTGAACTTTTCTCGCTGCCATTCAAGACTGGCTGATCCCGCGCTTACGGCAGCCAGGATAGCCGCAACCAGCACTATGAGGTTAGAAACGGAAATCATCAAAGTCTCCTTAATCCAGTTTCAAACCGAGGATCTTGCGAATGACCAAGATGCCAGAGGCTTCCATAGCTAAAGCTGAGAAGAATACAAGCAGTCCAGCCGGGCTGGAGAAGAAACTTTGGATATAGCCCTCCATCATCAGTGATAGCACCAATACCAATACCAAGGGCATTAGCGTGACAACCTTTGCGGACATGCGTGCTTGAGCGGTTTGGACTGCCAATGATCGGTGGAGGTCAAATGAGGAGAGTATCGATGCTGCGGCATTGTCCAACAGCTGCTGGAGGCTGCCACCAGTGTGGTGTTGGATCTCAAGCGCAACGGACACGAATCTCAACTCGGCAACATTCGTGCGCTGCTCAAGATCCCTCAAGGCTTCTTCCAGACTGCGACCGGCACGAATATCAGCGGTAACCTGAACAAATTCCCGCCCCAAGGGATCGGCGATGTCCCTGGCAGTCTGCTCGAGTGCTTGCTGCAATGAGAACCCTGCCGAGAAACAGACGCCGATGGATCTCAACGCATCTGGTATCTGTTCACGAAACCGAACCTCCCATCGATGTATCACCTTGGAAGCCTGTGCGAGTATCAACCAAATGGTTACTATCGCCAGACCGGCGCCTACTACTACTGAAGCCGACACGAACGTGCCGAGCAGAAAGCTTATCAGCAAGCATAAGAGCAACAACTCGCAGACGATGCACGGTGCACAGCCCTGCTGTGAGCAACGCAGAGCCTTGACTATGTTCTCACACTGTCTTCGTACCACTCCGACCTGCGACAAATGCGCTGACATCGGTCTGAACATCTTGACCCCATTGCGGCAGAGGTCTGAGAACAGGAGTTGCAGGAACGCGAATCTCTTGCCCGCCAGAGCCCCAGCTTCACCAGATAGTCGGGCACGTGTCTTAATCCTATGGATGAGACTGGCGAGGGCATCAGCTGCCACAGGGATGGCAATACCGGCGCTAACCGCAGCCATTCCGATTGTCAAAGGCAAGGTATAAGCGGCGGCACTAATCATGATTCCACCTCGCAGCCGATGACATTGTCGGCCTCCTGCCTCTGTTCGAACCAGTGAGGAATTGCATTCCAGGTATAGCGACATGCTTGACGGTCCCAGCTCACAAGGAAATCTAGCTCGATTCTTCCCCGCGTACCAGAGCACTCACAGATCGAGGTGACTCGACGACTACCGTCACTGAATCGATCCAATTGCACGATGATATCCAAAGCAGATGCGATCTGCTCCTCAATAACCGGCACCGGCAAGTCCATGCCATATCGGCTCATCATCACCAACCGTGATACAACTTCGGAAGGAGAATTCGCGTGTAGGGTGGTCAGCGAGCCATCATGTCCGGTATTCATGGCCTGCAACATATCGAGTGCCTCGGCACCGCGACATTCACCAACGATGATGCGATCTGGCCTCATCCTCAGTGAATTGATCACCAGATCCCGAATAGTGATCTCACCTTTACCATCAGCATTCTTCATCCTGGATTCGAGTCTTATGACATGGGGATGACCTTGGAAGCGCAGTTCTGCTGCGTCCTCGATAGTGATGATGCGCTCGTTAGCTGGTATCTCCGCAGAAAGTGCGTTGAGCAGAGTGGTTTTGCCGCTACCGGTACCCCCCGAGACGGCGATGTTCTTCCTGGTCGCAACCGCTGTCTTAAGCAAGGCGGCGATCCGTGGGCTCATGCTCTTGATCGATATCATCTCGGCAAGGGTGTACATCTGATCCCTGAATTTCCGGATGGTGATTACCGGACCGTTGAGGGCTAATGGTGGGATCACAACATTGACGCGATGTCCCTGCGGTAGTCTTGCGCTGACCAACGGGCACTGCTCGTCGACTCTGCGCCCCAAAGGGCCAACGATGCGCTCGATTACCATACGCAGCTGCTGCTCGTCTGCGAAGACCACCTTGGAGGCATACAATTGACCTGCCCTCTCATAGAAGATCGACAGCGGCCCATTGACCATGATCTCGCTCACTGAATCGTCAGCGAGCAGCTCTTCCAAAGGACCGAGCCCAACAACCATATCCAGCACTTCTCGTATCAACTGCTCTTGTTTATCCCTGCTGGAAGAGGGTGCCTGAGGCATCGAGAATATCTGTCTTAGCGTATCGGCGACTTCACGTTTAGCCCGCTCTTCATCGCTCGTCATCAGAGACGCGATCCGGTCGCTAGGCATCTTCTGATAAAGTTGGTCACGCAACCACGTTCGCTCGTAACTGAGTTCGGTTGCCAAGGAGGGTATCGTCGCCCGCGGATGCTCTTTTTGCACATAGCTAAGGAGCGACATGATTATCTCCGCTCAAGAACCTGCGTATCCCCGATAAGTCAGGAAAGCCAGGAATCCTGGCAACAGATCTCTCTGACTTGGCAGTAATGAAACGAGAGCCCTGTCCAAGGAGCGCGTCCAGCAATCCGTCCAAAGAATCCACCAGTGGACCCTGCTCCGCCAGCAGTTCTTCTGGGGCACCTAGCGCGAGTAGCTCATCTACCAGATCGCCACCATCTATGAGCGGCCAGACCTCTGCACCCGTTAATGCCAACGAGGCATCCTGAGTGGTGATCTGGCCTCCCTTGCCACAGCGATTCAACAAAAATGCAAATCGCGTTGATGGCACCTCCATCCGAATGCAGAGCTCCATCGCCTGCTTGCAGCCTTGAATCGATGTCGCTCGTTGATCCATCATGAAGACAAGCAAGCGGCTATGCTGAGCTAAGATCGCCTGAATCTCTGTCCAAACAGTGCCAGTATTCGCCAAGACGATGTCTGCCGTACCGTTCAATCGGTGTACCAGTTCTGGAAGCTCGGAGGCAATCGCCTCTGCCTTCTCGGGCTGAGTGGGGGCACTGGCAAGTAGGAGTGTTCCAGCCCTGAGTTCGGGTAATTCCTCCGCTGTGATGAGTTCTTCAAGACTATTACGGATAAGCTGCCGCCCTTGACTCTTATCAATCATGTAGTGCAGATCACCGAATTGCAGATCCAAATCAAGCAATACCACGCGCATTCCCCTGCGCTGAGCCATCATCGCCAGCAATAGGGTCACCGTACTCTTACCTACTCCGCCTCTTCCGGAAATGAACGCATACAGCTTGAGGTCCCTTTGACCATTCCGGTTGACTGCTATTGTTGATCGCGAGCTCTCTATCAGTTCGTCAATCATCTCATCGAAGTCGAGATCGAAAACCCTTGAATTAGCTGTGCTATCACCAATGCTGGCTGCCTGCTTCGAGCTGAATGCTTGAATTGATTCGACTGGCTCGTTCGAGATGGCAGTCTTCTTCAGGCTGCCGGACTCAGGTGACTTGGTGCTTCCATGACGCCTGAGATAGTCACGCTGTTCCTGACTATCGCTTGGGCGCAGCGCAACACTGAGCATTTCCAAAGCTTGCTCATGGTTGATTAACCTGCGAATACCCGCAGCATGCGCGCGACTGGATAATGATCCAGACAATTCATCCACCATCAAATAGATGTCTTTTTCTGGATTATCATCAGCTAATGCTGCCGCCAGATTGATGGGGCTGATATCGCCTGTAGCTTCTAAGACGATCACCGAGATATCAGAAGAACAATGGCGCATTGCCTCACGGCAGACAATCGCATTATCAAAGGTCAGAAAATAACAGAGACCTTCTGTGACTGTACCGGATACATTGTACGCACAGGCTACTAGTCTGGTATCCATATCAGTCATGCCTTTCTTTGTCTGATACTGATTCATCAGCATCAGCCTCAGACTGCGAAGTGCTGTCACTATTCTCATGATCACTCATGATCGAATCAGGTTGTTTCACGCTAGTATTCAGCGTAGGTACGCCAGCTCCCGGCAACACCAGATAGAGCCAGTCGTCGCGTGATGCAGCCAGATACTCTTGGACACGTTCCGGGGCCACAGCCAGTGTTACCCAGCTCAATTCGTTGCGACTGGTGACGCTGCCAAAGAGACCCGATGGATTCTGTGTCTCAGCTCCGAAAGCTCTCGAGCCATTGCTGGTCTCAAGCACCAGTACACTTTGCCCCAGTAGCGCTACCTCATTGCCGCCAACCGCGTAGACATTGACTTCTGAGCCTGCCGAAATCGCGCCGCCAACCGCGCAGACGTCCTCAGTTGGAATGCTGACAGCGCACAGGCTATCGGGGACTGATACCGGTGTGGCCAGATCACCGAGTTTTGCTGCTATTACGGGTTCGTTCTCCAATAGAGGTACTGCCAACGTCTTACCGTATACCTCGCTCTCCTCGGTCAGTGCTCCCGCGGGCAACAGGTCAGCCAACCAGAACTGTGCTGAGACATTCGCAGCATTCAGAGTTTCTCCAACCACGATATCCCTGGTAGCGACGAATACTTCAACCTGTTCGCCACCATATTCGGTTAATGTCTCCTGGCGCAATGAAGTCGCCTGAGCGCGCACATCGGATGCGTACCAAGTCATCAGGAGGGCAGCACCCACCCCACAGGCGACACTGATTATCAGGCGCTTACGATTCATTGTCCTGCTGTTCCTCCCTCAATTCAGAGATTACTGACCGCGATGATCGCAGTATGGTCCCTGATATTGAAAGAATGCTGAATCTGTTTTAAGACACGGCTGAATTCAGGACAGAGAGAACGCGACAGCAGTGCTCAACGCCTCTGGCGTAAGAGCACAACCTCGTTTACACGATGCTATGGATCGGCTCAGTGAGAATATCTGGATTGATGCTGTCTGACTTATTATCTTTGGAGAGCAACAGACTGAAGCTGGAGATGCTGCGTATGTCCACAGGATAAATCGCAGGAAGTATGATGCGAAACCAGCATGTTGTTGCGAATATGTCCTTCGTCAACCACAAGTATCTGTTGATGGCACTCGCTGTTGTTGTCGCAATCTATGGTTTGCCCACCCATATCTTCTGGCAGATTGGCAATCTTGGTCATGGTCTCGTTGAGGATGCGCTGTTCCATATCAGCAAGCTCCTGCGGTGTATTAACATTTACAAAGGAGCCTCCGCGAGGATCGGCATGTAGGACCATTGCCGGCGTGAACTCAATCAACTTGGCCTTTTCGAACCAGACGGTTGCTTTGGTCTGTCCCTGATCCAACGCCGCCTTTATCAACGGCAGGCACGTCTCACGCCTGTATACAGCATGGAAGGGCTCATAGCCATGACTGGTTCTGGGAACGGCAGCGTCCGCACCACTAAGCTCGAGAGCCTCATATTCTGCAGTAAGCAAGGGGGCACTGGCAAATATCATGTCGCAGGCCACAACGGCAACATAAGGATTAGAGGCAGCTAATAAGGCTGTGTACAGGCCGTTAAGCGCGCTGCGCTTCTCGTAAAGATCAGAGACCAGACGCAATTTATCAAGGGTTACACCACTGCAAAGAAATCCCAAGCTATCTTTATCGTTGCTGGTGATGATCAATTCATCGGCGATGTGCCCTAGGCGTTTGAGACCACGGCAAATCAGGGGCGCGCCACAAAACGAAACCGTGGCCTTGGGGCGACCCATTCTTTTTGATTCTCCACCTGCTTGAATGACTACGGTAAGGGCTTTCATATCAGGCCATTATACTCAGGAAGCTCTGTTCGATAAATGATGCAATCTCTAGTATATTCTCATATTTGAATAATTTGATGCCCTGAGCTCGGGCTTCCTGCTCTATTACGGGAATGTCAGTGACAACCGCAATGATCTGGTTTCCTTCGCCACCTAGTTCTCGTCCCACGTCTTTTGGATTACCCGATCTGAACAGCTCGATAGTAGGTAACGATGAATGCCTGTAACCTTCGACAAGTATCAGATCCACGGCATCCATCTTCGCCAGTATCTCCTCAACTGCAAGTTCCTGGTCGAGTTTCTTGACTATGGCAATCTGATCAGGCGACGCAACAACAACGAAGGAACTACCCGCCTGGCGATGACGCCACGAATCCTTGCCCTCGTAGTCAATCTCGAATCCAACATGCGAATGGTGCTTGACGCTACCCACCTTTATACCGCGACTGACCAGTTCGGTTATCAGTTTCTCAAGTAAAGTAGTCTTCCCAGAGCCAGAACGGCCGACGAAGGCAACGGCAGGGATTGAAGTATCTGTCAACGACATGCCACTCCTCTCAGAAACATATAGTGTAGAGGTTTCCCGCTTATTGTGCCAGTTCCACCACAAATCCAAGCTTCCATGAAGCCGCCACATCGATAACGCGCTGGTTAGTCGATCCTCGCCATTTTAGCTCCAACGACCTCTGGTCTTGGATGTAGGCTCCGTCTACTAAGACATCACATAGCTCCAGCAACCGAGTTGCTTCTGGGCTGGGGATGCCTACGATGAGCTCATCGTAGAAGTAACCGGAATATGCCCAGACCGACAAGCCGACATCGCGTGCACGTTGTGCAAGCGCAGTTAGTCCAGCCGCCTGCTCAAAAGGCTCTCCACCGCTGAAAGTAATACCTGAAAGCAGCGGATTTGCTGCGATACGTTGCCAGAGTTGCTCAATGGTCACGTCGGTGCCAGCCGAGAAGTCATGCGATTGCGGGTTATGGCACCCTGGACACTTGCGCTTACACCCTTGAGCGAAGATGGTAAAGCGAATCCCGGGACCATCAACGATAGAATCGTCGACAGTCCCGGCAATACGTACCGTTTCATCGAATGCCTGCGCCTCGTCGGCCGTTTTTATCGCGGTCGATACACGATCTGTTTTTGGAATATCCACGCGTCACTGTCCCTATAGGCTGTGCTTGACGCGATCGCGCTCCTCAGCACGTTTTCCATTGTTGAAGCGATCCAGCGTACCAACCAGATATCCGGTGATCCGACGGATGCGCTCGAAGGGGTAATCTCCTTCTTCACGGCCACACTTGGGGCAACGGTCGCCGATGATGCCGTTGTAGCCACAGACCGGATCGCGGTCGATTGGATGATTGATGCTGCCATAACCAACATTGCTTTCCTTCATGTGGCGGATAATGGCTTCAAATGCCTCAAGGTTATCTGAAGGATCGCCGTCCAGCTCGACATAGCTGATGTGCCCGGCATTGGTCAGCGCATGATAAGGAGCCTCCAGCTCGATCTTCTTGAATGCGTTGATCTGATAGTAGACCGGGATATGGAAGCTGTTCGTATAGTACTCACGATCGGTGATACCTTCGATGACACCAAATCGCTCGACATCCATACGTAGGAAACGACCTGAAAGTGCTTCTGCCGGTGTCGCCAGCAGCGTGAAGTTCATGCCTGTCTCCTTGGCTTTGGCATCAAGGAACGAACGCATGTGGCCGATGATCTCCAGGCCAAGGTTCTGAGCGTGCTCGCTTTCGCCATGATGCTCACCTACCAGCGCTTTGAGTGTCTCGGCCAGACCAACGAAACCAAGGCTCAGCGTCCCATGTTTGAGCACTTCTCGCACTTCATCGTCCCATTTGAGCTTGTCAGAATCTATCCAGACTCCCTGCCCCATCAGGAACGGCATGTTGTAGACTCGCTTTGCCGCCTGGATCTCAAAACGTGACAGCAATTGGTCGCAAGCCAAACCGAGCTTACCATCCAACATCTCGAAGAACAACTCGATATCACCCTTGGAGCGGATTGCCAACCTGGGAAGGTTGATGCTGCTGAAGCTGAGATTGCCGCGGCCGGGTGTGATCTGCCTGTCGCGGTCGTGAACGTTGCCGATGACACGAGTGCGACAACCCATATATGCAACCTCGGTTTCAGAAGTACCTTTGTACAGAGGAGCGTTGAAGCTGGCATCGAGGAAACTGAAGTTGGGGAACAGCCGCTTAGCGGAAACGGCACAGGCTTGTTTGAACAAATCGTAGTTGGGATCTGTCACGTTATAGTTGACACCTTCTTTAACACGGAATATCTGAATGGGGAATATCGGTGTCTCGCCGTTTCCTAAGCCCTCCTCAGTCGCCTTGAGGATGTTGCGGATGACCATGCGACCTTCAGCACTGGTGTCCATACCATAGTTGATCGAGGAGAAGGGCGTTTGCGCTCCTGCTCGAGAATGCATGGTATTGAGGTTGTGGATGAAGGCCTCCATCGCCTGATGCGTTGATTTATCGGTATCGGCCTTAGCTTGTTTGGCCGCATAAGCCTGAGCGCGATCAACGATTGCGGGGTCAAGTTCGAGCTCCTCCGTCAAAGCGATCTTCTCCGCAGCCAGATAGTTTACATCCATCAACAGGGCCGGAATTAGATCTGTCTCGGCTTCGACCCTGGCGGTGAGCGCGTCCACTTTCTCCTTGCCGCCCTCCAGGCCAGCCAAGAGCTCCAAGGCAGCCGTGAGATTGCGTCTGTAGAAACGACGGTAGGTCTTCTTGACTCCCTGGGCCATCCCATAGTCAAAGTTGGCGACGGATTGACCACCGTGCTGGTCGTTCTGGTTGGACTGGATCGCGATACAGGCCAACGCGGAGTAGCTGGTGATGTCTGCAGGTTCACGTAAGACACCATGACCGGTGGAGAAGCCACCCTCGAATAGCTTGATGATGTCGATCTGACAGCATGTCGTGGTTA
>JAAYYH010000053.1 GCA_012515495.1 Coriobacteriaceae bacterium
GACAACATCTCCCTCATACCCGGTCCGCCAGCAGGACCTTCGTAGCGGATGACAAGCACATCACCTTTCTCGATCTGCCGCTCATAGATTGCGGCTATCGCCTCTTCTTCGCTGTCGAAGACGCGCGCTTTGCCACTGAACTTGAGCATCTCAGCAGCCACCGCGCTACGCTTAACCACACCGCCATCAGGGGCAAGATTACCAAATAACACAGCCAGACCACCTGTTTGTGAGTAAGGTAGATCGATGCTGCGGATGACCCCGTTGTCTTTGACGCTCACACCAATAAGATTCTCAGCAACGGTTTTACCAGTTACTGTCAGAGCATCTAGATGCAATAAATCGTGCTTGACCAACTCACTCATCACCGCATACACGCCACCGGCCGAGTCAAGGTCCTGGACGTGATGAGTACCCGCGGGTGCCAGACGACAGAGATTGGGTGTCCTTTGACTGATATCATTGACATTCCGCAGCTCGAACTCTATGTCAGCTTCATGGGCAATCGCAGTCAGATGCAGCACCGAGTTCGTAGAACATCCCAGGGCCATATCCACGGTCAAGGCGTTATCGAATGCTGCCTCAGTGAGGATATCCAGCGGTTTAATCTGCTCCCGCACCAGAAATAGGATCTGTTCTCCTGCGGCCTTAGCAAGACGCAAACGTTGCGAATAGACAGCAGGGACTGTGCCATTCCCGCGCAACGCCATACCTAATGCTTCGCACAGGCAATTCATCGAATTAGCTGTGAACATACCCGAGCAGGAGCCGCAAGTGGGGCAAGCTGACTCCTCACAACGTGCTAGTTCGGTCTCACTGATGTTCCCGACCTTGAAAGCTCCCACGGCTTCAAAGACGCTGTTCAGATCTGAGCCATCCAATGACAGCATCGGCCCACCCGATATGAATATCGAAGGCAGGTTCAAACGCGTTGCAGCCATCAACATTCCCGGCACAACCTTGTCGCAGTTAGGTATGAACACCAGTCCATCGAAACAGTGTGCCTTAACCATGCATTCAATGCTATCCGCGATTATCTCACGTGAGGCCAACGAATACTTCATACCCTCATGTCCCATGGCTATGCCGTCACAGATCGCAATCGTATTGAACTCCAGCGGTGTGCCTCCAGCTGCCAAAACGCCATCTTTCACAGCACGGGCAATATTGTTCAAATTGATATGACCAGGGACGATCTCGTTGAACGAATTGACGACACCAATCAATGGTCTGTGTAGCTGCCTGTCTGTCAATCCGCTGGCCTTTAGCAGAGATCGATGCGGAGCCCTCTCAGGCCCAACCTTCACAGAATCGCTATTCATACTCGCCTCTCGTCTCTCTTGTCCGTCTTCCTGTCAGTCGACATTTGTCCAGCGCATCTTCTCACGCAATGCGCTGCCCACTTTTTCCACCTGGTGTTCAGCCTCCAGTTTACGCATGGCGTTGAAGTGTGGGCGATTGCTCTGGTTCTCGACAATCCAGTCACGGGCGAACTCACCGGTTTGGATCTCGGCGAGAATCTTCTTCATCTCAGCTTTCGTCTGATCCGTGATGATGCGCTTCCCAGCCTTATAGTCACCGTACTCGGCAGTATCACTGATAGAATGACGCATGAAGGAGAATCCCTGTGCCACTACTAGATCGATGATTAATTTCATCTCGTGCACGCACTCGAAATAGGCGCTTTCAGGCTGATAGCCAGCCTCGACCAACGTCTCAAAACCAGCTTTCATCAGTGCTGTCACGCCACCGCAGAGTACAGCCTGCTCACCAAAGAGGTCGGTCTCGGTCTCTTCCTTGAATGTAGTTTCCAGGATACCCGCGCGAGAGCCACCAATAGCATCGGCATACGCCAACGCCGTCGACTTTGCATCCCCACTACAATCTTGATACACAGCAATCAGACATGGCACTCCCCGACCCTCTTCGAATTGACTGCGTACGGTGTGGCCCGGTCCCTTGGGAGCGATCATGATCACATCAACATCAGGATCTGGCACAATCTGAGCAAAGTGGATGTTAAAACCGTGGGCAAAGCATAAGGTCGCGCCCGAACGCAGGTTGGGCTGGATGTCGCGTTGATAGATCGCTGGTTGCTTCTCATCGTTCACTAGGATCATCACAACATCCGCAGCAGCAACAGCCTCGGCAGTGAACAGGACATCAAGACCGTCCAGCTTTGCCTTTTCGGCCGATTTCGATCCTTCATACAATCCCACCACAACCTTGTAGCCACTTTCATGCAGGTTGAGCGCATGAGCTCGGCCTTGGCTACCGTAGCCGATTACTGCAATAGTCTTATCCTTGAGACACGTGTGGTCGCAATCCTCCGCGTAATACATCTTGGTCATAATCAATCCCTTTCTGGTCCTGTATGCACTCTACCTGTCATTTCCTTACTGTCTACCTGCTCCTGCCATCAATCGTCTATCGCCTATTAGATGTCAGTGCCATATGTCTAACGTCAGTATTCTCCGTCTGGAGACAACGCAGCTAGATCAGTTTCACCTCCTTGACGTCGAACAACTTATCCAACTGCTTGATGATCTGTTTTCTTGTCGCTTCATCACCAGACGATGTCATGATGATACGAGACATTGTGACATCTTCAACCATCGGACTGACAGTGAGGGTATCAATGTTATAACCGCGTCGCGAGAATAATCCAGTAACCCTGCTCAGGGCTCCCGCTCTGTTGGCAACGATGATCGACAATGTAAAATTCTCGACTGAAAGCACCTTATCCATGGCCTACCCCTCTCTTTCTATTTAACGATCATGTCATCGAATGAACCACCGGCTGGGATGATTGGGAATACTTGTTCATTTATATCAATCAGACATTCAATCATCACCGGGCCATCGTAAGCAAAAGCTGCATCCAAGGCTGCCTGCAGTTCGTCCAAGCTAGTTGCTCGGTATCCGACACCACCAAACGCCTCTGCAAGCTTGGGATAGTCTGTTTTGCGCTTGAGAGTAGTGTTCGAATAGCGCTGATTGAAGAACAGATTCTGCCATTGCCGCACCATCCCCAAGGAACCATTGTTGAATATCACCACAACAATCGGCAGCCCATAGGTCACCGCCGTGACGAATTCGTTCATGTTCATATGGAAACTTCCATCGCCAGTGAACAGCACTGTACGCGCTGATCCTCGCGCTACTGAAGCACCGATAGCCGCTCCCATACCAAAACCCATGGTCCCTAATCCGCCCGAGGTCAGTAACGTACGAGGCACACAGAAGTCATACTCCTGTGCAACCCACATTTGATGCTGCCCGACATCAGTAGAGATGACTGTGTCATCAGTAGTGAAGCCTCGCACCATGTGGATGATGCTCTGAGGAGTGAAGCCGGTTCCCGGTGCCCTTTGCTCCAGCCGTCTCTCTCCTTCTTGCCCCAACAGCTGCTGCTCGTCTTGCTGCAGCAGCGATTGCTGTTCTTGCTCCCTTTGCGCCTCTCCCTCGTGCGCAAGCAAGCGCTTTGCCTCTTGTCGATGCAGTTCCGCCTGAGCAATCCATGTGGGATTCTCACGCCGTTTGACCAACTCAGTCAGACGAGGCAATATCTCGGCAGCATCGCCAACCAGACTGATGACACTGTCGATATTCTTATCGATCTCCGCTCCGTCGATATCGATATGGATGATCTTGGTCTTCTCCTGATACTTGCTGGTCGACCCAGTGGCACGGTCGGAGAATCGCACGCCGATACCAATGATCAGATCGGCATCCGCGTTCATCTTGGAGGCAACATAGTGACCGTGCATACCGGTTAAGCCATGCTTAAGCGGATGTCTGCTGTCCAAAGCAGTCAATCCCATTATCGACAAACCTACAGGAGCGTCTATCCTTTCCGCGAAGACTCTGAGGGCCTCGCCTGCGCTGCAGGATATCAAGCCACCTCCCGCATAGACGAACGGTCTTTCGCTGGCGTCTATCATCTCTGCCGCGGCCGCCAGTGCTTCTTCTCTTACGCTTGCTATCGGCAATAAGGGCTTGGGCTTACCACCGTGGAACTCGCAGCGCGCCTGTTGGACGTCTTTTGGGATGTCTATCAGCACCGGACCCGGTCTGCCTGAGCGAGCGATCTGGAAAGCCTCTCTAACGATCTCCTCCAATTCCTCGATATGCTTGACCATGTAGTTATGCTTTGTAACGGGCATCGTGATACCAACGATATCCACTTCTTGGAAGCTGTCCTTACCAATCAGGTTCGAGGCGACATTACCTGTGATTGCCACCATTGGAGTCGAGTCTAAATACGCGGTCGCTATCCCAGTAACCAGATTTGTTGCCCCAGGGCCACTGGTCGCAATAACCACCCCTGTCTTTCCAGTTGCGCGGGCATACCCATCTGCAGCGTGGGCTGCTCCTTGCTCATGACAAGTCAAGTAATGCGTTATCTGATCCTGATAGTCATACAGAGCATCGTAGAGGTTGATTACCGTGCCACCTGGAAACCCGAATACATCTGTAACGCCATGTGCTATCAACGTTTCAACCAGTATCTCTGCTCCATTCAGTTTCATCTCTGTCTTCCCTTCCGCTTGGGTCAAATCTCCTACAATCCAATCCGACGCCTCATCCTTCAACCAACAACGCAATTCCTATCCCTGTTACCCGACAAATCTCTGAAGATGCCTGTAGATACAAAAAGACCCGGCTGGCGAGTTATCGCTGCCGGGTCAGGTTTCCCTCTTTTTGTATGTATCAGGAATTCCGTATTCTGCAGCGCAACCCGGTTACACCGTCGACTACGATGCCGACGATGCTGTTGGTAATAATCGCTACAGATACGTTAGTGAAGCTCATTGGTCGCTTTCCACGTGATTGGTTTGGTACACGAAAACACGCCTGTTTCTGTTTGTCAAGCTTTTGGACAGATTAAACTCGCGAAAGCTGGATTGAATTGCCGCCTCTGGTAACTGCCTTTGGTAACGTGGGACAACACACAGGTCTAGTTACTCGACCCGATACTGCGCAAGTCGTACCCACTAGGTTGTTGATAGATCCTCAAATCAAACTCTGGAATCACTGCGAAGATGTGGTCGAAGATATCCGCTTGGATACACTCATACTCTGCCCAGTCGGTAGTATCAGCAAAAGCATAGATCTCAATAGACAGCCCAGACTCCTGAAGATCCAACTGTCTAACCATGATCATCGCTTTCTTATGTATGTGAGGATGGTTCTTAAGATAGCTTTCCAGATACGCGCGGAAGACGCCCAGATTTGTCATTCTGCGTCCATTCACTGGGCTAGAAACATCAATGTGATGCTGTTGATTGTAGGTCTCGATTTCGGCTTCTTTGCTCATCAGATATTGCTCGATGTATTGGATTTTTTTGTATCGCTCCAATAATTCTTCTGTACAGAACTTGACACTCGTAACGTCAATTAGCACAGAGCGCATTATCCTTCTGGCACCAGCTTCTTGCATACTGCGCCAATTCTTGAATGATTCTGTGACCATAGAGTAGGTTGGAACCATGGTTACGGTCTTATCCCAGTTCTCCACCTTAACCGTATAGAGGGTAATCTCCTTAACTTCTCCATCGGCATGATGGTCCCTCGTTTCAATCCAGTCGCCTATGCGCACCATATCGTTCTCTGTGAGCTGGATGCTGGCAACAAAACCCAGTATTGTGTTTTGGAAGACCAGCAATAACACAGCACTCGCTGCACCTAATCCGCCCAAAAGCAGAACCGGGGATTGATCCATCAGGATGCTGATCGCCACAATCAAGCCAACAAGGTAGACGACGATCTTGATTACCTGCAGGAATCCTTTTATCGGTTTGGCCTTTGCCGCCTCGGTCTTCTTGTAAAGATATTCTGTTGCGCCAAGCCCTTTATCAATCGTTCGGATAACACCAAGCACAACCAAGCAGAGGGCTATACGCCCGATGATCACCTGACCGTAGATTAACATCGGAGCCAAGCTATAAACGATGAGAGCCGGTATGATGATAATCAGTCGGTCGAATACCTTGTGCTCCATGAAGACACTGTTCACCTTGGACCTGCTCTTTTCGATAGTCTTTTTGAGCAGTCGCAGAACAAGATCCTTTGCCAGCCTGTAGATTGCGAAGCTGATGATAACGATAGCAATGAGGATAATGATATTAGCGATATACGAAGACCATGGTTCGCCAAAACCACCACTTGAAACAAATTGTTCTATCCAGTCGCTCAATGTTCCACCTTATGGTGTCTACTCGTAGTTTTCGTATTACACCGAACACGTAGCACACAGTATGACTACAATATCTTGCTTAAGAATTCCTTTGTTCTCTCATTCTTAGGATTATTGTATATCTCCTCTGGAGTTCCCTCTTCGATAATCTTTCCTTCATCCATAAAAATGATCCTATCGGCCACCTCGCGTGCAAAACCCATCTCATGAGTGATGACGATCATGGTCATGCCGTCATTAGCAAGCTGTTGCATAACGCCTAATACATCTCCAACAAGCTCAGGATCCAAGGCTGACGTTGGCTCATCAAACAACATTATCTTTGGATTCATCGCCAATGCTCGAGCAATGGCGACTCTCTGTTTTTGCCCACCAGAGATCATCGAAGGATAGACATCAGCCTTATCAGCCATACCAACTTTCTCCAAGAGCAGTTTGCCTTCTTCGATAGCTTCTTCTTTGGACATCCCTTTGACGTATATCAACCCCTCAATAACATTACCCATCACAGTCATATGGGGAAACAGGTTGAAATGCTGGAAGACCATACCCACTTCACGACGGATAAGATGCAGCTTCTTGCTCTTGTGTGATACTTTCTGTCCATCAATGGTTATTGTGCCTTTCTGAGCTCTTTCGAGGAAATTGATACACCTAACCAGAGTACTCTTTCCCGAACCGCTGGCACCGATGATGACAACTACCTCCCCAGCATCGACTGACAGGTTTATATCCTTTAAAACATGGTGCTTTCCATACCACTTGTTCAGCTTGTTTACCTTGATCATGCTGATGTCTCCTTATTCGCGATAATCACTGATATTCAGCTTCTTTTCGACGAAATTCGCTAAAGCTGTGAGTATGGTGGTCATCGTCAGGTAATAGACTGCAGCAATAGTGAGAAAATCCATTAACCTGTAAGTAGCCGATCCGTACTGTCGCGCCAACAGCAGCAGTTCGGGCACAGCTATCGCGCTGGCCAGCGACGAGTCCTTGAGAGCAATGATGAACTGATTGCTGAGAGGCGGAATTGCTCGCTTCAATGCCTGAGGCAAGATAATGCGCCTCATGATTATCCAGTTTGTCATGCCCAGCGATTTGCCCGCCTCTCGTTGCCCCCTATCAACCGACTGGATAGCTCCCCTGAAGATTTCCGCGATATAAGCGCCATTGTGAATGCCAAGTGCGATGAATGCAGATGGGAGCTGGTCCAGCTTGATTATGCTAACCAAACCAAAGTAGATGAATAACAACTGCAGGAGCAGCGGTGTTCCTCTAATCAGCCAAATATAGAATTTTGATAGATAGCTGAGAATCTTAAACTTCGATAACCGCATCAAGGCAAAAATCAGGCCAAGAACCAAGCCGATGACGATGCCGACCGCGGTAACCTGAAGTGTCATCCCCGCAGCTGGTAGAAAATCATAGAAGTACTTCAGTATCTCCATCGCGTGACGTCTCCTTGTTTAATTAAAAAAGAAGTGCGGGTTGATTAATCAACAATCAACGAACCCGCACCTGTTGCAGCATGCCCGCTAGCTATCCGCGGCACAGGCATGCACGCAAATTATTTGGTTGTAACGTCAACTCCATTGAGCCATTTCTTGCTGATCTCGGTCATGACTCCCTCGTCATGAAGCTCTTGGAGGATCTTGTTGATCTCGGCAAGTAGCTCGGTATCAGCTTTATTGATAGCGATAGCCATCTGCTCAAGTCTCATTATCTCACCACAGAGCATTAGATCTTCGCCACCTTGGATAGTGCTCATGGCGTCGATTGCAACCAATTTATCGGTGATAACCCCATCGACTCTGCCGTTAATCAGTTCCATAATCGTGGCATTATCATCTTGGTATGTCTGAACCGTTGCTCCAAGACTCTCGGCGTCTTGCACGAAGTTCGTTCCCGTTGCGACAGCGATGCTTTTCCCTGCCATTTCTTCTGGATTGGTAATCCCAGAGTCAGCACGAACAACTAGCTGCGCGCCAGAGTAGTAGTAAGGAATGGTGAAATCAACCTCTTTTTGACGCTCTTCGGTTATAGCCATGCTGCCCAAGATGCCATCATAACGACCAGCTTTGAGGCCCTCAACCAAACCATCCCAATCTGAGGTAACATAGTTCAGCTCAACACCGAGCCTCTCGGCGATGGCTTTTCCTGTATCAACATCAAATCCAACAGGTTGCCCTTCTTCAATGAAGTTGAATGGTTTATAACCACCACTGCCTACTACGGTGAGCTCTTTGGAATCTTGCACTCTCTTGAGGCTATCCACTTCCTTGCTGGATTCCCCACAGCCTGTCAATACGAATGACAGAGCTAAGATTGCTACGACTAGTACCCCTATTCTCCTAAACAACATCACATCATCCTTTCCCGTTTTCGCTGGCAAATTAACCGCTTATTGCTTAAACGATTGCTTCTACTATACGGAAGTGAGGTAAATTGATAGCGGGAGGCCACTTTTTCCACAAAATGCCTACCGGATGCCCATCAGTTCTCTTAAAAACCTACTTAAGCTGATAGATTTAATCATTATCCATATTTACCTTGGGTTCTGACCGTACTATGATGCGAGAAATAAGAAACGCTGATATACATGGCGCTTTGAGACTTAAGGAAAGGAGTTGCTTTATGAACGACGAAACACAACCAATCACTCATAGCCTGACAAGACGAGGCTTCCTAAAAAGCGTGGCGCTTGGCGCAGTTGCAGTTGGAGCGGCGGGCAGTGGGCTCACAGCCTGTTCTCCCGCTCAAAATACTAAGCCTGCAGATTCTAATGGTGCAACGCCCCCAGGTGGCACTGGTGCGTTCGAGCCAATACCTCTCAATCCACAAGATTACGATTATACAAAGAACACCATTGACGATTTCTCAAAGAGCACGCTTTTCTCAGAATGGAAGCTTGGTCCTTTCACGATCAAGCACCGTATGGTCAAATCGGCAGCCTTCCAGTTAGCGTTCCTTCGCGGTATTCCCGAAGAATACATTGGCTACTACGAGCGTATGGCTAAAGGCGGAGTCGACATGATCTGGGTCGAGGACTTTGCCAATATCTGGTCAGTGACAGCCAGTCCGGGTATGAAGAAAGAGATTGAGGCTTACGATGTCAAAGGTCTTCTTGATGCGCTGCATTCTGCCGGATCACACGTAGGTTATCAGTTTGACACCATGGGTTCTCCTATTGGTCCACTGGATTACCATGCTCCTTTCATCGGCAACTACAGCACCGAGGAAGTCAAGCAATGGGTACAAGACCTTGGTGGCATCGGCAAGAAACTGCAAGACTTGGGCTTTGACGCCTTTGAGCTGAACTTCGCCGCTAACAACGTAGGGCAGTCGTTCCTGTCTCGGGCGCGGAACAACAGGACTGATGAGTACGGCCCGCAGTCACTGGAGAACCGTACCAGATTCGCCGTTGAGGTGATCAAGGCTATAAAAGAGGCCTGTGGCAAGGACTTCGTCGTACAGGTTTTGATGAACGGTATCGAGGAAAATGATGTGAAACTTGGTGACAGCTCGCTTTATACCTCAGTTGAAGAGAACAAAGCGATTGCCAAGATACTCGAAGAAGCAGGAGCTGATAGCCTGCATGTACGTTTAGGGCCGGGCGGTCAGCATATAGCGCAATTTGCTAATGACCTCTATTTCTCTGCGCGAGGCTTTGAAGGTACAACCGGTTATGGGACGATGTTCGATTTCTCCCGTCACTTCCAAGGTAAGTTGCGGGCCAATCATTCAGGATGCGGCATGATGATAGACGTAGCTGCCGAGATCAAGAGTGCGGTATCCATACCTGTTGGTGCGGCAACCTACATGGACCCGGCTCAGGCTCCCGATTATTTCGAAGCCGCTCTCTCAGAGGGCAAGCTGGACTTCCTTGTCATGAATCGACCCTTATGTGTTGATACGGAGTACGTGAATAAGCTGCGAGAAGGACGCATCGATGAGATCGCGCCTTGCACTCGTTGCCTGCATTGTTTCTTCGATTCCGATAAATCAGGCAAACTGATGGAACACTGTCGTGTCGCCGCGGTTAACTGGCGGGCCTTCGGTGAGGA
>JAAYYH010000054.1 GCA_012515495.1 Coriobacteriaceae bacterium
AACCAATGAGCGTGGCCCGATGGGTATCTTGATGCCAAAGCCTGTGCGCTCAGAAGTGCTGACTGGGCCGCTTTAGCGTATCGAGCTTGAGCAGTGTATCCATGTAATCGTATCAGAACATTTGTCGCCATCGCTCCGCCAGATGGCATCACGCTATCCGAGAGATCCTTAGGGCGTACTATCAGCGATTCATGGTCGTCACTGGTGTCAAAGAATCCTCCAGAGGGGTCGCTGAAGTGATTGATGATCGCGTCAGCGAGGTTTGTGGCCGCATCTAGCCATCTTGGGTCAAATGTTGTCTGATACAACTCAATCAATCCATGCGCGCAGTGAGCGTAATCTTCCAGATACCCGTTGAGCCGTACTTCACCATCTTTCCAGGAGCGTGCCATCCGGCCATTTGCATCGAGCATCTGACTGAGAAGGAACGAGGCACTTCGTTTGGCGATTTGCAGGTAATCATCGCGTGATAATAGGCGAGACGCCTCCGCAAACGCCGCCAACATCAATCCATTCCAGGCCGCGAGTACTTTATCATCGCGAGCTGGAGCAACACGTTTGCTGCGAGCCGCGAACAAGGTTGCACGCATTTGAGTCAGCTTGTTTTCGATATCTATAACACTGGTATCAAAGTCATTGGCTAAATCTGCGGTAGAGCGCGCAACGTAAAGGATATTCTTTTCTTCAAAACTGCCGTGTTCAGTCACACCATACGCTTGCATGAAGATGTCGATATCATCGGGCACTGTCTGAACATCGGCCTTTAGCGCAGCGGCGATCTCTGAGAACGTCCAGACGTAGAAGGCACCTTCGGTCCCCAAAGAATCCGCGTCTTGCGCAGAGAAGAAGCCCCCATTGGTATTCAACATCTCGCGGGCAACATAATCAAGGATCTGAGTAGCCACTGCGCGATATGCCTCATCCTTCGTGAGCTGCCAGACATGGAGATACAAACTGGCAAGTTGGGCATTGTCATAGAGCATCTTCTCAAAATGCGGCACACGCCAATGGGAATCTGTCGCGTAACGATGGAAACCACCACCGATTTGGTCAAAGATACCTCCGCTTGCCATCGCATCGAGTGTCTGGATCACCATATCCAGATAATTTTGGGCACCTGTCAAGATATAGCGGCGGAGCATGAACTCCATGACGGGTGGCTGTGGGAATTTTGGCGCAGGTCCCCAACCACCATTCCTTTGATCGAACAACTCACAAAGCTGTTTTGATGTGCGCTCGAGAGCTGCCAGATCGAGTGACTCTGTTTCCGACGAATCACCGGTGGAATATGACGCATTGCGTATGTGCTCGGTCAACTCTTTTCCTGCCGAGACAACATCTTGCCGTCGTGTCTGCCAGAGGTCAGCGATCTGATGTAGGACATCTCGAAAGGATGGCATCCCAAACCGTGCGCTATCGGGATAATAGGTACCGCCGAAAAATGGTTTGGCATCTGGAGTGAGGAAGACGCTCATTGGCCAGCCGCCGCTTCCAGTCAGGGCTTGTAGCGCAGTCATGTAGATGGCGTCTATGTCCGGGCGTTCCTCACGATCGACCTTTATTGAGACGAAGTATCGATTCATGATAATTGCCGTCTCTTGGTCCCTGAAGCTCTCGTGTTCCATAACGTGACACCAGTGGCAGGCGGAGTAACCCACGCTGAGGAAGATCGGCTTGTCCTCTTCGGTGGCCTTCTGGAACGCCTCTTCACACCAAGGATACCAATCGACGGGATTATCAGCATGTTGGAGTAGGTAGGGGCTGGTTTCGGTAGTCAGATGATTGGGCATGATCCCTCTCATTCTTTACGATAATCG
>JAAYYH010000055.1 GCA_012515495.1 Coriobacteriaceae bacterium
TACTCTGCGCCTTGTTGGGACCAGTGAAGCTGTCATCTATGACGCTTGCAGGGAGCTCTTAACAGACTCGGCAGCTTACGCGGCTATGAGCCAGGCTTCCAACCCCTATGGCGACGGTCTCGCCAGCGCGCGTATTGCGGATATCCTGCTGGAGGCGTTGGGAGTTGAGGGACAGGAGAGCTGCGGTGGGAAGTAGCTGTGATGAGGGGCAGGGCTGACGACGAGGAACGAGGGGCAGGGGAGCTGCGATGACCGAGAAATCCCTGAGAGTGTTATCATTTGTCTCTTGAGCAAAGAGTATCGATAGACTATTCCTTGATCAGACATTGGAGACGGAAGTATGAAGATCGCTGTAGCTGGCGCAGGATACGTTGGGATGTCTTTGGCAATCCTTTTGTCTCAGCACAACCAGGTTACAGTGGTAGATGTAGTCCACGCCAAGATCGACTCGATCAACGCTCGCAGGTCACCTGTTGTCGATGCGGGGATCGAGGACTTCCTGGCAAATCGCGCACTCGATCTTGTCGCCACCCTTGACGGCGCAACAGCGTATAAGCAAGCTGAACTCGTTATCATCGCCACACCCACCAACTACGATCCAAACCGCAACTTCTTCGATACCTCGCACGTAGAGAAAGTCATCGATTTGGTGCTGGATGTGAATCCCCAAGCCGTCATGGTCATCAAGTCAACCGTTCCCGTGGGTTATACCTCGTCACTGTGCGAGCGCTATCCCCAAGGCAAGTTCCTGTTCAGTCCCGAGTTCCTGCGTGAAGGTCACGCGCTTTTCGACAACCTTCATCCCAGCCGTATCATCGTGGGTGTCCCTGGCGAATCCGCATTCTCCGATGAGCTTGAGGCGATGGCTTTGACATTCGCTGATCTGCTTGCTAATGCTGCAGAGGATAGCGATATACCTCAACTCATCATGCATTCAACCGAGGCCGAGGCAGTCAAGCTCTTCTCCAACACCTACTTGGCCTTGCGTGTGGCCTACTTCAACGAGCTAGACACCTATGCCTGCTCACGCGGCTTGGATGCCAGCCAGATCATCAAGGGAGTGTGCCTGGAGCCACGCATCGGCAGTCACTACAACAACCCATCCTTCGGCTATGGCGGCTACTGCCTGCCTAAAGACACCAAGCAGCTGTTGGCCAACTACCAGGATGTGCCGCAAAACATCATGAGCGCGATAGTAGACGCCAACCGCACACGTAAGGACTTCATTGCCGAGGAGATCATGCGAAAGGTTGAAAGTCTGCTCAATGCCGGTAACCCCCAGCCAGTAGTGGGCGTATTCCGTCTCACCATGAAAACCGATTCTGATAACTTCCGAGCCAGCTCAATCCAAGGCATCATGAAACGCATCAAAGCCAAAGGTGTGCAAGTGGTGGTCTTCGAACCCGCGCTGGCTGTTGAGGAATTCTTTGGCTCTAAGGTTATGCGCGACATCGAGTTCTTCAAGAGTGAGTGCGACAGCATCATCGCTAATCGTTGGAACGATGAACTATCAGATGTGCGTGATAAGGTCTACACTCGGGACTTGTTTAAGCGCGACTAATCACCAGAATTAGAATCGACCAGGAGTGCGCGACGAAATGCGCGATCCTGGTCGACGGTATAACGGGTATTCGTTACCTTTAGACTACTGGATGCTCCTGAGCCCATTGGCGGCCATATTTGTCTAACTCGTCTCGACAAATGCTGTCATTCCACGCGTTAAGGCAGGCACCGCTTGGAAGGCCGGGGAAGAAATATCCACCCGGGCAATACAAATCGATCTTCTCGCGCACGTGGCTACGGATCTCTTCTTCAGTCGCGTTCTCGCGGTCGCAATAAGGCACATCGATACCACCGATCATGGCTAGCTTATTGTTGGTGATCCGTTTGATCTCAACTATGTCATTCTCAGGGATGACGCCTTGCCAGATGTCAACTCCCAGCTCAACCATATCTTCGACTATTGGCTGGCAATAACAATCCGCGTGGTGAACATACAAGGCACCAATATCGTGGATTGCGTCACTTATGCGTTTTGTTGCCGGCTTTATGATCTCTCTCCATACGGCAGGAGGAAGGAACAGATTCTGCTTGCTGCCCCAGTCGTCTTGATAGAACACAACGTCGGGACGTACTTCCTCTCCTGCTCTGTAGATGCCCTTGATCTTCCAATCAGCGAGATAATTGATCAGAGCAGTCATCTCTTCGGGATATTCGAGGTAGTTGCAGAAGGCATCTTCCATGCCCATTAAGAAGTGACTGCGCTCAAAGATACCCGTTGCACTGAAGAGCCCAACGAATTTCTCGTCACGATTGATCTGGCTGGCCTGCTCACGTGCGTCTGTCCAATCGAGAGCATCGATATCAGGAGCAATCACATATTTCTCCCATTCCTCGATATTCTTGCATACGATGTTCTCGGGTGTGATATGCGGATGCGGTCCAGGAGCTCCTGGCAGGAAACATTTAGTCACGCCCCATGAGTCCTTATGGAATTCACCATCTTGGGGTACCCTGTCAGCCAGCCAGATAGGATCCAGTAAGAACTGCATGGCATTCATGAAATCGTCATATTTATCGGGTTGTTTGCCGTGAAGAATGGCCAAAGCATTTTCTCTAAGGGTTAACATGTATCTCCTTCAACTTTCTCTGCCGACACTCACGAGTGCGTGGGTGTCATAGCTATTACTCATCTGTCTCTTCCTTCAGTGATTATATTGATTATTTGCTGAATGGACAATACGTACTGCTTAAAGGCGTATGTTCGTTCAAGAAAACCAACAAGGAGATTAACTGGTAATTGCTGGGCAGTTTGTTATCTTCTCCGCCACGAGAAGGTGTATTCGTAGTGATCCGGTAGCTCGAGTTCCACTTCGGCATCGATCTCAAACTGCCCGGCAATGCCCCTTTCCCGTGCCGAGAGTTCGAAGTGTGCAGCTGCTATGCCTATGTCTATTCGCTGGATGTCGTAAGAGAACACAGCGCTATAGCCCGGGCTCTTGTCCTCAAAGAAATGCAGAACATCATCTTTGAGCAGCACGCGCCAGGGTTGCTTGTTAGACGCTGAGGGTCCCAGACGAACCATCTCTAATGGAAAAGCCAGATCTCCGGCCAACTGCTTAGTCAGTGGTGTATCGAAGTTGCTGCAGAAGAAAAGCTGTTCCCAAGGCTTGCGTTTCTCTGCCCCAACCAATCTGCGCATCAGATTTTCTTTGAGATGCATCTTTTGCGCGCCATAGCCATAGGGAGTGATTGCGGGCAGCAACCAATCGCCACCAATGTCCATTGCCTCCGCGAAACCCTCGCGATCGAATGTTCCTCCCAACCAGCAACTGCCCAAGCCAAGCGAGGTCAGATACAAGACGAGCACTTCCATCTCGTAGCCCAGAGCCTCAAGTGCCATAGGCTCTCTCTTGATGCTGGCGCCGACAAATTGGCTGGCTCCCTTGATGACGCCATAGGTGCCAATCTTCTGAGGATTGCCCGTGTGAGCCTCTCGCTGATCTGCCAACTTCTCGGCTTGTTGGTTTGCCAGGATATTTGCATCGAAGAAATGGAAGATCACCTCCTTGTCAA
>JAAYYH010000056.1 GCA_012515495.1 Coriobacteriaceae bacterium
ACACGCCCGATATCGTCACCTTCACTGGTCTTGATAGGCATACCCTCCAAGATCAGACAGCTTTCCCAATCCAATCCCAGCCTCTTACAAGCTGGTTCATCCCATGAATCACGATCGATAGCAGCGACAATCCTGCCATCCACCACGCGAAACGCGTCATAGGCTAAAAACACGTCATCGCGCTTGAACATGAAGAGGAGGTCTGGTCGGCTAATCAGATAGCCAACCAGACTGAAATCATCTGGGTTGAAAATAGCGCGTTGGATCTTGCCGATCTTTCGCGTGCCATACTTACCACCCAGCACACGCGCGCCGCGCATCTCTTTTGTGTTGCGCATTGAGACTATCCTATGTCCTATTGTTCTTTGGTTGGATCAGATACTGCCTCGGCATATGCAGTGGCGGCATCTTCTGCCAGTTCAGCTGCCTCAACAACACCTTCAACAGCAGAATCAGCAGCTTCAGCAACAGCTTCAGCAGCTTCTTGAACCTTTTGTGTCGCTTCGTCAACGACATCTTCGGTAACTTCTGAGGGTGCCGTAACGTCTGCTCTCTCATCATCAAATCTGCTCTTGAATTTCTCAGCTGCAGCGTCCAGTTGCCCTTGAACGACATCAACGGCCTGAGTGATCATCTCGGCAGCCGCCGGTACTTTCTCACTGATGGCATCGTGTGCTGCCGCAGCGTTCTTCACTACCTGATCGGCTATCAGAGAGCGGGCAGCGTTGATCTTGTCGCGCAGCTCATCGTTTGTCTTATCGATTGTCGGTTGGAAACCGGCAATGCCCTCTTGGACCTTGTCCACTCCTTGAGTGCAGAGGAGCTGTCCTTCTCCCCAAACCTCATCAACCTTATCAGCAATCAAAGCCCGCGACTCTACTCCAGAACGTGGGGCATATAATACTCCCAGCACAGCCCCTGCGAGACCACCAAGCACGAATGAACCAATCGCAAAACCTCTGCCCATGATAGTCCTCCCAACTCTATTCCATTCCCACTCCAGGCCTAGCTGGATCAATGTGGGAACCTGCCAACAACAGCCTTATTGTAACGCTTACTTATCATTGCACAGGCAGGAACATAACTGCAAGTATGGTAGAGTATTCCTTTGCTTTATAGCACATGTCTTGGTCAATGGCCTCAAGTCTGCCCGAGTCACTGGAGGATCCTGCTCGTCATGCAGAACATCAACATCCGCAAGCTCATCATCGGTATGATCATTGTCCTTGCGCTGATCATCGTCTTACTACGTGGTGATCAATTCCTCGAACTTGTAGCCACCATACAAAAAGGAGCGATAATCCCTGTGATTATCGCTATAGTCAGCCAATTGGGTAAATATATGGCTCAGGCTTTCGCCTTCGCAGCAGCTTTTAAGACCGTTGGGGAGCCAACCAGACCTCGAGATACACTGCCTTTGGTTTTTGGGACATTCTTCATGAATACCATCGCTCCCTCATTGAACACTGCGGGCACGATGCTGATCATCGATGATTCCCGCTGTCGTGGCATCCCGGCAGGAAGAGCGACAAGTGCCGCGCTATTGATGCAAATGTCCATCGAAAGTGGCTTTCTTACCATCATGATCGTCGGTTT
This sequence comes from Coriobacteriaceae bacterium, assembly GCA_012515495.1. Taxonomy (GTDB): domain Bacteria; phylum Actinomycetota; class Coriobacteriia; order Coriobacteriales; family UBA8131; genus UBA1419. The sequence continues at coordinate 1,597 of JAAYYH010000056.1, forward strand.
CATCGTGTTGCAATTTGCGGGTCACCTTGATCCCATCTGGTTCTTAGTTGGATTGTTCGTCGTTTTTTTGGTGGGAGCCATGGCCACCATCATGATTATCGGTCGCAAAAGCCCTGAGGTGATGATCGGCTTCCTCCGTCCGATTGAGAATCTGGTCAATCGCATTTCCCAACGCTTCCGTAAGGGTAAGGCAATCGAACCCTGGGTCGACTCTGTGGTGGAATCGTTTGGCGAAGCTGCAGGACAGATTGCAAAGAACCCAAAGAAGGCAGTGTTGGTTTTCCTGTTCTCAATCTTAGCAAGCACGTGTGAGCTTATCTGCTTTTGCCTGGTAGGAGTTGCATTTGGCCTCAGCATTCCCAGCGCATTGGTTGGCGGTTATGTAGTAGCGACCTTATTCGCGATGATCTCCATTACCCCTCAGGGTGTTGGTGTAGTTGAGGTCGCGGTCATCGCCTTACTGGCTGCTTATGGAGTAAACACAGCGACGGCGACGGCAATCGCCCTGACGTATCGGGGATTGGTATTCTGGATGCCTTTTGTCATCGGAGCTTTGTTCATCCGTCGCACCAGGAGCTTCTCGCAGACACCTGAGGAAAGAAGCAGACAGCTACGAGCCAGCCGAAAAGCCAAGGGCTTACCAAGTAAGAGCGCTTCCTCACATCACTATGGATCGGAATCCTCAAACGAGTCCCTGAGTGAATCCGAATGCGCACGCATGAACGACCCCGCAAAAGAATCGTCACAGGGATCAGCACGGGAAGAGTAATCCACTCAATCTATTGATTGGCAAAGACGCACGCAAGTAAGCGTGCCGCATCAACCGCGTTTGACAGCGACCTCAAGCAATTCCTCCAAGAGCTCAGCAAACTCAATACCCGCTGCATTACAAGCCATCGGGAACAGCGACTGCTCCGTCATTCCCGGGGAGACATTTACCTCCAACACTCGTGGTTCCTGTCCGTCCCAGATTAGGTCGACGCGACTCAGGTCACGACAATTGTGGCTACGATGGACTTCCAGTGCGGCCTGTTCAATGCGTTCGAGTATCCGATCAACCTCAGTATCGTCAGTTGAGAGTGAAGTTCTCCTTGGTGGCGAGCAGTAATCGACCCGATCAGATTCCAGGCGGACCTTGGTGCTGAAGAAGCCATCCTTCGGACAGATCTCAATCGCAGGAAGTGCTTTAGCCTCCTCGCCAGTGCCAACCACGCAAACCGCAAGCTCAACACCCTGTACCCAACTTTCGATCAGTACCTCATCATCGAAAGACAGGGCTTCCAGTATCGCTGGAGCTAAGCCTTCATAATCCTCAACCTTGGTGATACCCATCGCCGATCCACCTGACGCCGGTTTCACCGCCAGAGGAAATCCACCTTCGATCCGTTTTTCAACCAAGTCGAGAGCTGCTGCCGCGCCTAAATCCTTGAACGCGATAGCCGGCAAGCAGATCCCATCAGGCCAGCTGGCATATTCAGGTGCACCCGCTGCTCGATGGGAGGTGATCACGAACGGCAATATGCTCTTGTTCCACGTGAAGCGACAGACAGCGGATGTCGAACCTACATAGGGTATGTTCAAAAACTCCAATAATGACTGGATTGTGCTATCTTCTCCATGCTTACCATGCAACGCGATATAAGCGACATCTGGTTGTTCCTTACGTAGGATGTCAACGAGAGAGACAGTGGTGTCAAGTGGCAACACCTCATGACCCTTGGATTCAAGCGTTCGCAGCACATTTCGGCCACTCGCTAACGAGAAATCACGTTCGAATGAGCTACCACCCATCAGGACTGCTACTTTATACGGCATTTGTAACTCCAATCCAGTTATGGTGAGACCTGCCTCATGCACCCACTCTGCGGCTATCTCAATCTACAACAGGCGTAGACTGATGTAACGATCTTCCTACAATGCCCCCGCATTGATGAATGCGCGGTATAGAGCCATGCGCTCCTCGATTACCATGGAGAGACGTCGTATCGCTTCACGTAGCTTCTCTGGCTCCTCATAGCAGAATGCGATACGCATCGCGTTGCGCCCTTTTCCGCTACCGGCTGGATAACAGCCGTCTCCAGGAACAAAGATCACGCCATTCTCCAAAGCTACACTGAGCATCTGAACCGTATCCACATATTCTGGTAAGGTAACCCAGACAAAGAAACCTCCACAAGGATGAGTCCATCTCGCTTCTGGAGGGAAGAACTCCTCCAGGGCGGCGAGCATGGCGTCACGGCGCTCCCAGTACTTGACATTGATATTCGCCAGAGTCTCTTTCCATGGGGTGTCATTGAAGTAGTGCTCAACGATCACCTGATTGAGAGCGGATCCGCACAGGTCGGTCCCCTGCTTGACCATCTTGATCTTCTGCAGTATCGGGTGTGGCGCTATTATCCAACCGGTCCTGAGTCCAGGCGCGAAGACCTTTGAGACAGTGCCGAGATAGATGACATCATCATCCATTGCGCGTAGACAAGGCTCAGGTTCTCCCTCGAAGCGTAGACGACCGTATGGGTCATCCTCAATCACCAGAACCTCGTATTCGTGCGCAAGCTCCAGTAGGCGCTTACGACGCTCAAGGCTCATGGTCACGCCGCCAGGATTCTGGAAGGTTGGTATGGTATAGATGAACTTAACGGTACGCTTGCCCAGTTTCTTGAGCTCAGCCTCCAGCAGATCCATGCGCATACCCTCATCATCGAACTCAATGGTATGAACATCGGGTTGATAGGCCGAAAACGCCTGAAGAGCTCCCAGATATGTGGGGCCTTCTGTAATGACAACATCACCAACATCGATGAATGTCTTACCGAGTAGATCCAGTGCCTGCTGAGCCCCAGTGGTCACTATCAGATCTTCAGGTTTGATATGGATGTCGCTGTCTTCCATCAGACGGCAGATAACCGCTTTTGTCTGCTCGCGCCCGGTTGTGTCACCGTACTGAAGCCCAGAGACGCCTTCTTTCTTTACTGCATTCGCGGCGACTTCACTGACCTTATCCAAAGGTAACCGCGCAATATCCGGCATTCCACCGGAGAGGGATATGATGTCAGACCGAGAGGCTGCCGCAAACAGATCACGCACCGCGCTGGTACGCATCGTCTCAACTCTCGAAGCATAGATATCAGCCCAGTCATCGAATTGAATCAGTCCGGAGGTTACCATTGATCACTCCCTCTGCTTGAACAGTATCCGCATACATTACTCCACTTATTATAGATTTAAAGCATTCAGATGTTTCTCTGCGCTTCCAAATCCTGCAAGATGGCCATAATGCGTGGTGAGGGGTGATGTTCTGGCGACGGAACAGTACTTCGGTCTGCTATCGCTGTGATTTCTATTGACATAGCTTCGTCTTCGAAAGAGACTTCACTGGATACTTGGTTGATCAGATTGACGGCTGCCAGTAACGCAGCCTTGGTTACCTTGGCATCTTGATAGGACACCCTGATGCGCATCAGGTTCCTGCTCTTATCCAGCCAGACAGTGTTGCCGGCAAAGCCAACTTCCTCGGCTGAATAGGTTTTCACCAGAAGATCGATTGCCACATGCTCTGCGAGATGAGGCAAGGAGGATTCTCTCATCTTGTCGCGGAAGACACCAACACCACCACTGGCACAAGCATGATAAGGGAGTGTTGGTAACAACGTAATCAACACATTCAGCGAGCTGTCCGAGACACAGATACTATCCGAACGAACGACAACATCACACTGAACGGACGTTTTTCCAATATCCAATGCTTCAATGATAAGCGGTGGATGTCTGTGAACGGCCTGTGTCACTTCAGGCAACGCTGTCTGCGACGTATCGGAGTATCAGCCGACGATGCGCCAGCTGACCGTGCGGACGCCCCAATCATTGACAGTTGAAAAACCGAAGGCCTTCCATACTCCAGGCTGCAGATCTAAAGCTCGGCCATAGCGCAGAAAACCACCGGTGTCGTTAACTACAGCTGTTACCACGATGTCACCATAAGCGATTTCCACAGTCGATCCCAGCAGATAAGCCCATTCTGCCGGCACAGCGACACCCATACTGGAGTCGGTGAGGATTGAGCCATTTGCTGTATATGAATCTACCCCAAAATCTCCAAGGCTGTAAGCCGATGCTTTTCCAGTAGACCACCCTCCGGAGGCTGAGGAAGATTGGCCAGCAGAAGTACTGCCCGCTGTTGGAGCCGCAGGATCAGGCTTAGGTACGGCAACTTCTCTTTCGATTGGGGTTGTGATCAGCTCTGAAGTTTGAGTCTCTTCTGAAGAAGTGATTACCAGTTTCGTTTGGATATCCGCTGGACTGTCTGAAGCGATGCTCTGGATACGCCCGACACCTAATACCTTCGAGTTGCTGGATACGAATGCACCCAAAGCAACTGAGGATGTTCCAAGGACAAACAGAATCACCAGCAACGCCAAAACAGCAGAGCGTGTCCTGTTTCCCCATTTTGCACGACTTGAATCCACTACCATCTCCATAACTTGAATCAATGCACAGACCAGATGCAGACGCAGTTGCCTGCAAGACAGCGGATGGGTTTAGAGTGGATTTATACTGTCGGTCAACCTTGTTGAGAGTGTATATGTCTCTCCTGCAAGGTGAAATATGCTCTTGACAAAAGTGACCGCTTCACACGGCCTGACGTATTTTAGCCTATATCAGCGCAAATATGATGGGGATTCTATAGGAACTTTTGATATATGCATATCCTCGGACTTTGATACACAATGCAAGCCTTCTGAAGCAGAAAATATTATGCCATTCACCAAATATGCACAGACAGAAAATGCAATTCTGCGAAACTTTGCCTCATGCTCTTGCCTGAAGCATCAACTCTAATCGCTTCTTGTTGCCACCCTACCAGCTTCTAACCATGCGCGTGCTGTCCCGATTATCATACCCACTTATTGTAATTCTTGCGATCATCTATCGGGATTATCACCCAGAAGATAAGGTAGAGAGGGACTATCACATACCATAAGGCGATACCCAAAACGATGGCTACTATCCTAACAACAGCTGGATCGACATTGAGGTATTCAGCTATCCCTCCGCAGACTCCAGCAAGCTTCTTGTTGGTTGCCGAACGATAGAGTTTCTTATTGGTGGGCAAATTAAGCTTTCCACGTTGAGCTGCCACCACTAAGAAGACACCGGCTGCAACCAATACTAAGGGCCAAAGGATATTTAGCACCAACCTTATCACGTGCCAGAATTCGCCGAACCAGTCGCCGAAGAATCGCTCACTCAATTGCCAGAGACCCGCAAGCATCAACAAGCACCCAACTATCACAGCTACTGTTGTCTTGTTCAGTTTCTTGTCCATATCAAATCTTCCCTGTCACTAATCATATGATCACGGCTTCTTGCCTGATGATATCTGATCAATATGTCCGTACATCCAGAGCAGACAATCCTTCCTGTTGGATTGTCCACACGGGAACCGAAACAACACGCCTACCTCTGGAGCCGTTCATGTAGGTATCTGAACACCAGGCCTTCAACGATTCATCCCAAGTGAAGACCGACTCATCGACTGCCACTGAATTCAATCCTTCGCTGTAGATGATAACAGCGCTGTCTTTTGACACCTTAATCTCTGTGGAGGTAATCCCTGCTTTGATATCCACCTCTGAGCCTGTTGCCAGTGGCTCACCAAGTTGAAGGCTGATACTGGAAACACCAGAGTTGATACTTACCCGTCCAACACGCAGATCCTCTAGATTCAATCTGAGGCTTGAAGCTCCGGCATCGATGTCGACACGCTCCCAATCGACATCACGGGGCAGCAGGATCCTTTGCGATCCTCCTTGTATGACATTGCCACTCTCGACAACAACTTCAGGCGTCGCTCCCTCTATCAGATAAAGATTGGCAGCTGTCTGAGATTGCATCTCAATCCCACCTACCACGCTGATCGTCTCTAGCTCCACGGCCTCTGTGTTTCCAGCGCTGATCCTGGCTTCCGTGGCACCACCTTTATAGAGCAGTTTCGCGGTCTCGATACCCGTCAGTTCAAGGGTCATCTTATTTGAGGAAGTACTCTCCTGTTCCTGCCTGGGAGAAGCGGGGACATTTAACGTGAGCTCGCGTCCGTTGTTCAGCTGGAATACCATTGGTTGACTGAAATCACCGTAATACCAGACACCAAAGACCAGAGCCGCCGAGAAAACCAGCGATGACAGCAACATGACTATATTGTTCTTCAGCGCCGTCCCGATAACAGCCAAACC
>JAAYYH010000057.1 GCA_012515495.1 Coriobacteriaceae bacterium
CCAAGGAACTGTTGCTCCAATCCAGCTTGACGGGCGTGCGTGAAACCTTCGTTCTCCAGGCGTGAGCGCAGAGAAGCGGCAACGTTCTTGAACTGTTTGTAAGCAATCAGACGAGCGATGAGTATCTCGCGAGCATCATCCGGGGAGAGGTCATCCAACTCATCTCCAAAGGACTCGGCCTCCTCGGGCAACAACGAAGCTGCCTTCAACGAGAGCAGCGTTGCGGCTACTACCAAAAAGTCGCTGGCTACATCCATGTCCAGCTCGTTGATAGCGTTCACATAACTGAGATACTGATCAGCAACCTCGTTGACCGAGATGGCACCGATGTCCAGCTTCTGCTCCGAAACCAGAGTCAGCAGCAGTTGAAAGGGGCCTTCAAAGGATTCTATCTTGACCCGATACGACATCATTTATCCAAAGTAGTCGATGCCCATGGCCTTACGGACCTCGGACAATGTTTGAGAGGCTACGGCATTGGCTTTCTCGGTACCCACCTTGAGGATGCCATAGACGGCACCGGGATCCTTGGCGAATTCACTACGTCGCTCGCGGATTGGCCCTAGGGTAGCCTCTAAGACCTCGAACAGGTATTCCTTGACCTTGACATCGCCCAGACCGCCACACTGATAGTGTTCTTTGAGCTCCGCGACTTTCTGTTTGTCCTCGGCGAAGACATCCAAGTAGGTGAAGACCGTGTTGCCCTCGATCTTACCTGGGTCGCTAACGCGCAGGTGGCCAGGATCAGTATACATTTGACGGATCTTGGCTCGCAGCGTATCGGCATCATCTGCCAGATAGATACCGTTATTCAGCGATTTGCTCATCTTAGTCTCGTTACCCGTGATGCCCGGTAGGCGCCGCGATTGCCTGTCATCGGGGATCATTGGGTCGGGTTCAACCAACACCTCTCCGTAGATGGAATTGAAGCTGCGTACGATCTCGCGTGTCTGCTCGATCATCGGCAGCTGGTCCTCTCCTACTGGCACCACATTCGCCTTACAGAAGGTAATATCAGCAGCCTGACTCACTGGGTAGACTAAAAACCCAGCTGGGATGCTGGCACCAAAACCTTTCTCCTTGATCTCGGTCTTCACCGTTGGGTTGCGCTCCAGACGCGCTACCGTAACCAAATTGAGATAGAAGACGGTAAGCTCGGCCAAGGCAGGCACCAGTGACTGGATGAAGATGGTGGTCTTTGTGGGATCAAGTCCTACAGCGAGATAATCCAGCGCGACTTCGAGTACGCTGTCGCGGACTTTTTGCGGGTCTCTGAAGTTATCGGTTAAAGCTTGGACGTCGGCTATCAGCACGAAGCAATCGTAATCACCAGAATCCTGCAAAGCGACACGGTTTCTCAACGATCCAACATAATGTCCCAGATGTAATTGTCCTGACGGTCGGTCTCCTGTCAGCAAAACCTTTCGAGCCAATTGGTACTCCTTAAATCGATAGCAGGCTTACTACAAGCATGAATCTGACGCATTACGGACGCATGATGAGACTGTTGCCGGCACGCATAGTATTCAGCGGTACCCATGATACCGCAAACTACTGTGCTATCTAGCAGCCACTCACTTATCCAGCAGCCACTCACCCATTCGACAGCATCCGACAACCATAGCTGCTAGAACAGCAGGTTGGTGAGCCCATAGGCCGTGTATTGCATATAGATGCCAATTGGGTTGAACCCTATCAGCATTGGTAAGACGATGATCACCACCATGAATATCGGTAGAGCATAGCGCTGGATGGAGTAATACTTTGGCAGAGCCTTAGGTGGCAGCAATGGAGCGATGATGCTTGAACCGTCCAGCGGTGGAATGGGCAAGATGTTGAAGAACATCAGGCTGAAGTTGACCAGCGTGAAGTAATAGAAAAATGTCAGTACCCAGTTCATGATAGCGGGGTTGAGCGCGTAGAAATTGATAGCTACGTTTCCCAGCAAGGCTCCTAACAATCCTAAAACCAGATTGGCGGCTGGGCCGGCGAATCCGGTGAGCACCTCTCCTTTGCGGATGTCCTTGAAGTAGCGAGGATTATAGGGCACTGGTTTAGCGTAACCAAAGGCTGGCATTCCAGAGAGTATCAGCATCAGGGGCAGCAGAACCGTGCCAAAGGGATCGATGTGTTTGAGCGGATTGAGCGAGAGACGACCGCGGGAACGTGCCGTGGGATCGCCTAGTTTCCATGCCATGAATCCATGCGCCACTTCATGGAACATGATTGCAGGCACAAAGCTCACAGCCATGATCAGGATCAAACCTAAACGCTCGATATCTATGAATTGGTCCAAAAGTCCACGGACTCCTTTCGTTGCAAAACTCTCGCATTCTCGGTGGAAATCGCAGCCGATGATAGCTGTGGATTATAACTGCTACCCTTCACGACAGCTCTTCCTGCTTGGCGATCTCCATCTCGATGCGGTGAGTGATGTTAAACCACTCCGCCTCAAGCTTCGGTAATCGCTGTCGTAGCGTATTGTATTCCTGCAGCGCTTGGGCAAAGGCATCTTTATCATTATAGAGTGCCTCGTTTGCCATCAGCCCGATCAGCTGGGCGTGACGATTATTGGCAGTATCCAGCTCCTGTTCAAGCCGAGCCAATCGCTTGCGTTCATCCTTGAGCAGACGATACGCGCGGTTGCGCGCCTCAGCTTCAATGCGCTTCTGGTCCTTGGTTTTACGGGCTGAGGCTTCTGAATCTGGTTCTTGGACAGCTACAGCTCCGTTTGCCTGCGGACAAGCAGTCTGCGAGTGCGTCACAACTTGCGAGCCGTCCTTCTGCGAGCGTGTAGCGCGCTTGTCGACTGCGCTCGCGCCCTCACCGTTGCCGCTTGCCTCGCTTCTGCTGGCTCCCTCGCCCTCCGACTTGTACAGGTAATAGTCGTAGTCGCCTGTGTAGTCGGTGAGACGCCCATCCTTGACCTCGATGATACGGTTGGCGACAGCGCGGATCAGATGTCGGTCGTGCGTTATCAGCACCAGAGTGCCAGTGAAGGCTTTGAGCGCCGTCTCTAACACATCGGCGCTGGCGATATCCAGATGATTGGTCGGCTCATCCAAGCAAAGCAGCGGCGTTGGCTGCACCAGCATCTTGGCCAGTGCCAAACGACTCTTCTCGCCACCGCTGAGCACGCTGACCCTCTTATCAACGTCCTCACCACTGAACAGGAATGCTCCCAGCAGACCGCGGACCTCGGCCATCGTCCACCCTGGGGCAACTCCGTCCAGTTCATTGAATACTGTATTACTGGGTGTGAGCTTTTCCAACTGATGTTGGGCATAATAGCTTACCGAGACATGCGCACCTAGGTTGCGCTCTCCCGTATCAGGCGATAGAACCCCTGCTATCAACTTCAACAGAGTGGATTTTCCCGCGCCATTGGGACCAACCAGAGCGATACGATCTCCTCTATAGAGCGTTAAGTCGATAGGCCCGTTCTCGCCACCGTAGACCACCTTCTCGCCATAGGCTTTACTCACCGCCGTCAGTTCCAAAACCTTATCTCCCGTACGAGGAGGCTGCCTAAAACGGAACTTGACCGTCTTCTTCTGCTCGGGCGGAGTGATGATCTCGAGCTTCTCCAGCTTGCGAACGCGATCCTGCACTTGCTTGGCTTTTGTCGACTTGTATCTGAAGCGCTCGATGAAGGCCTGCATGTGCGCGATCTCGGCCTGTTGAGCCTGCCAGGCCTCCTGTTGACGCAGCTGGTTCTCCTCACGCTGTTTCTCAAAGTCGCTATAACCACCGCGGTACTGCGTCAGTGCTCCGTTGTTGATCTCGATGACGTGGCTTACCATGCCATCCATGAAGGCGCGGTCGTGGCTGATGACCACGATGGCACCGTCATAGCTACGCAGAAAGCCTTCCAGCCAACGCACGCTTTCCAAATCGAGATGATTGGTGGGCTCGTCTAGCAGCAGCAGGTCGGGTTTGCGCAACAGCAGGCGTGAGAGCGCGATGCGCATCTGCCAACCACCGCTGAACTCGTTGGTGGAGCGGATTAGATCCTGCTCCTTGAAGCCCAGGCCAAACAGCACGCTGCGAGCAGTAGCCTCCAGTGTATAGCCACCTGCATGCGCGAACATATCGCTGAGACGACCATATTCTGCCAGGAGTTTCTCGTGCACCACAGGATCGCCGTCACCTGTTTGGGCTATACGCTGCTCCAGTTGGCCCAAACGCTGCTCCATCGCCTTGACATCGGCAGCTGCCTCGAGCACGCAGTCCAACACAGGTTTATCGCCCATTTCAATCGATTCCTGCTCCAGATAACCGATCTTGGCACCCTTGGCCAAAGTGACCGTTCCACTGTCGGCGCCGTCGTGTCCAACGATGATGTTGAGCAGCGTGGTCTTCCCGGCACCATTGGGACCAACCAACGCATACCGATCGCGCTCATTGATGCGAAAGCTCGCGTCGCTGAACAGCACACGCGAGCCAAATGATTTGCAGATCTTATCGACGTTAAGGATCACGCAGGAAACTCACTTCTGATTGTCTGGGATTGTTCCCATAGTATGACTGTATACCCGAAGGCGTTGACAGGCGTCGAATATTCTACCATCATAAGCCCGCGGACGGAGGAATGATGCCACAGATAGACACGCAGGATACATCAGCGAAACTAATCAAGCCAAATTCTGCTGATTCAAACACAGCCAAACCAGCTCGACTTTTCATCGCGATATTGTTTGACGAGGAGACTTTGGACGTTCTCGAAGATGCAGTCAGCAGCCTTCGCGAACTGTCATCTGCGGGGCGCTTTGTTAAACGCGAGAATCTGCATCTGACGCTGGCCTTCTTGGGACAGGTGGAGCGTAACCGCATCGACGCGCTGAAGCAAGTGCTCGCGGAGGCTGTCGCTAGCGCTACGAGCCGGCACGCTTGTGACGCAACCCGGAAACCGATCACACAGCTCACCCTCACTGGAGTCGGACGGTTTAAACAGCACAAAGTTAGCACCTACTGGGTTGGGATTGAAGCAGTGCCATGGCTAGTTGAGCTTCACGACAAATTGGTTGCCTCACTCTTTGAGACGGGATTCTCAGTGGACCGAAAACCGTTCAAGCCACATATCACCGTAGGCAGGGATATCGTGTTGAAGGAGGACTCAGACAATGGCTCCTCCTTTAAGCGCTGGCAGGTGGATTCGCTCCCCTATGCCAAGCGGGTGAACTCGATACATCTGATGGAATCGAGCACGCAAGAGGGGCAACTTTCGTACACATCGCTATTTGAACAGCGGCTATTGTAACCGTGCCTCTCTAATATCAAGAGAAAACATGGCTGGAACGGTGTTAATCTTAAACACAAGATGTACACTTCGATTCGGTAGCCTTCTATAAGGATCTTGAGGGGGGAGCGGCATGAAAGTTTGTTTTTTCACTTTGGGTTCTCGTGGAGACGTTCAGCCATATGTAGCTTTGGGCAGTGAGTTGACCAGAGAAGGTCACGAAGTTGAAATATGTACAGGCGAGAGTTTTCGCCAGCTTGTCGAATCCAACGGCATTGATTTCACCCCAACAACTTCTGACCTGATGGCTATCGCTGAATCTCCTGAAGGAAAGGCGATTCTCGAGCACCCAATCAAGAACCTAAGATCGACGCTTCGCTATTCGAAAGAGGTTATCTATCCTGCATACCGAAAAACGCTGGAGGAGTTCTATCAAGCAGCAGGCGACGCCGATGTAATCGTGTATCATCCTAAGGCGTTGGGAGCCGTAGACATCGCACTGAAGATTGGAATCCCCTGCGTTAGCATGCCACTGGTACCGATTACTTATCCTGTGAGTGAGTTCGCCAATCTTGCCATCACCACAAAAGACCTTGGCAAGTGGCTGAACAGAGTTACCTACTTTGTAAATGAAAAGGCTGAGAGCGCGCAGATCGATGTTATCAACGATTTCCGCGAAAAGGTGTTGCGCCTACCTAAACGCAAGGCCGGTCTCTACACATACACGGACGGCAAAAAGGCTATTCCGATTGTCTATCCGTTGAGCAAAGCTCTTTTCCCTGAGGTAAGCAGTTGGGACGGACAAGTATATCTACCAGGTTTCTTCTTCCTTGACAGCAGAGACGAAACGCTTTCGGAAGACATTGAGCGATTTCTCAACAGAAAAGCCACCAGTTGCTATAACCTTCAGCAGTATGCCACTTGCTCAACCGGATTCTTTTCTCAGTAAACTTCGCACTGCACTCGAGACAACCGACAATCGGGGGATTCTTTTAACGGGAAACAGCGGAATCGAGCTCGAAAGTGATGATGTGATCCTAGCGGTAAAGGCTGCGCCTCACTCTCGGTTGCTTCCACGCGTTAAGGGAGTCATCCACCATGGAGGCGTTGGCACAATGGCAGCCGCTCTACGCGCGGGTAAGCCGCAGGTGATCATGCCGTTCTCTGTAGACCAACCGTTTTGGGCAAAGCGTCTACACCAACTTGGCTACAGCTTAAAGCCTATGCGCGAAAGGGATGCTACCGCAGCAACTCTTGCCGAGGCTTTCAGAGAAATGGATGACCCTAATGCTATAAGGCGCGCAGAAGAAATTGCGGAGATTATTCGCAACGAAAACGCTGCGGCCAAAACAGTTGAATATCTTTCGACGATGGTTGAGCAAAGCAGGTAATTTTCAGATATTTGTACGAGACACAGTGGTTACAAGCAATGGAATGACATTGATGGGCGTCACTCAAGCTCGCCTCTTTCTTGAGCTTCCTTTTTCCATGCCTTGAATTCCCAAGGGTCATAAATCGCCTTACACATCAAATTGCTGCAGACATACATCGTGGCCTTTTTCTTCTTGCCCAAAGCTGCCCCGACAATGGCGCCTCCGATACCAAAACCTAGCGCGCCAAGCGCTGCCATGCCTGCGTTAAGTGGCTCCTCAGAGATAACTACGCCGTTTGTCAACTTCATATCCCAACCACACGCTGGACAGATATCGATACGTTTAAGTCCAAACATATGGGCG
>JAAYYH010000058.1 GCA_012515495.1 Coriobacteriaceae bacterium
CTCTTCCAGAGAATAACCTGCGCCGGCAGATAATGTCTCCGAATAGGTCAACGAGATCATCTCGAGAACGATAGTCGCCACATCAGGTGTATCCACCTGGGCGAGTGACTCGGTACACCCAGTGCAGGATGCCAATTCCAGCCATACTACTGGCGCAAGGGCTCCTGTTGCCTTGCCGATGACACTTTCCTCAAGAGCGTGGGCGACCTGAGGCACCATCGCCTCAGACAGACCGAGAGTCGCAGCAACGGCACCACAGAACTTCAGGAAAGAACGGCGAGAAACACCTTTCTCCTCCAAGAGGCTGTCGAAGCTGGTAACACAGGTCTCCTTTGTTGTCATACGTACACCTCCTTGGGCGTCTGATCGCAATCAGACAGACAACCAGTTCCAAACTGACATTACAACAGTGCTCCGACCCGGAACCTGCACCATCCTTCTGCCCATCAATCTGGTACACGGAATTGGTCGGTAGACTCCTTAAGTCCAGCGTACATAATCACTTTGAAACTGATAACGTCCAACCTTGTTTCGACCTCACTCGGCAAACGGTTTGGCCTTCTGGTGAATGGTTCTCAATTGTGAAGGGTCGCCAATATCGTAACACACTTTTTCGGGCGAACGGTAGCGAGAATGAATATGTTGCCTCTGCTGATCTGTCCAACGCTCCACGCCGAACGTTCCATCAACGAAAACTGTGTTAACGCGGACGACTCTTAGCGATACGGCGGGCCTGAACAGTCAGCTCATCATCGAGTAGCTCAAGCGATACTGCCGCGTCAGAACCATAGCGATTGGTCAAGGCGCAGCTGATAAGGTAATCGGCTATCTGCGGGTTCTTGGGTAGAAGCGGGCCATGCAGATAGGTACCCAGGGCGTTTCTATGATGGATACCCTCGGTCTTGTCCTCGCCGTTATTTCCCGCACCGGAAACTACTCGAGCTAAAGGCAGCGCATCTCTGCCCAGATAGGTCTTGCCGCTGTGATTCTCGTAGCCGATGATCTCGCCAAACGTATCGCTGCGTGTGACGATGTTTCCGATTAACCGACTCTCGCAACCAATGGTGTGTAGATCGAAGATACCCAGACCCTCGATTATCTGGCCGGCAGATGTCTTGAAGTACTTGCCAAAAAGTTGGTAGGTCCCACAGACCAACAAAGCAGGTACACCGGCTTCGATGAGTTCACGCAGCGGCCCTTGTATCAGCGGTAGGTCCTGCTGGATAACCGCTTGACCAGAGTCCTGCCCTCCACCGCCTAAGATGATGTCTGCTTGCATCGGAAAGGGATTACCTGCATGATGATCAAGCACCACTGCTTCGATACCGCGCCACTGCAGGCGACGTGTCAAGGTCAACAAGTTGCCAAAGTCTCCATAGATATTCATCTCATGAGGGTACAGATGCACGATATTCAGTGAGCGGGTGCTACTATCCGAGTCACTCATCAGAGCACCTTTTCCACTACAGTTCGCGAGCCGAGGAAACGGCGGCACTTGAGCATTGCCGTGTAGCTGCAGTACAGTCGCTTGGGTTTCTCAGAATCGCCCAACAGCGCTTCCATGGCCTTATCAAGATCGATCTCAGCCTCAGCAAAGGGCACTTCGTCATATTTCAGGCGCAACGCCATATCGTAGGCTCGGGTGCCACTGACGATCCTCACGCCGTGCGCACGTAAACTGGAAAAATCTACATCGAACAGCCAGCTCATATCGCGACCATCGGCGTACTCGTCGTTGATGGCGATCATCGTGTCATAGCCTGTTGGGTCAAAGGACTCCAGTGCCAAACGGAAACCACCGGGATTCTTCACCAACAGCAGTTCTACTTGCTGACCATCGACTTCAAATGACTCTCCCCTGCCAAAGGCGCTCTTGATCACGCTGAGGTCAGACACCAATTGCTCGATGTTGGCATCGGGAAGTATTGTATGCACCAAAGCCAAGGCCGCGGCCGCATTGAAAGTGTTATAGATCCCCTTGAGTGCCAGTGAAGCTGATAAGGACCTGCCATCGATGTTGAACGTAGCCTGATCACCCTCAAGTGATTGAAGGATGACCGTTGCCCTCAGGCTGGCAGATGGATGAGTCCCGTTCGCATACAAGTCATCATCCTGCGGGAAACGCTCCACCAGATGTGGGGCCAGACCGAACCAACTCACTTTGGCTTTCAGCACGTTTTTCTGCGGGATGGCAGCCAGCCTGCTGTCCTCGCGATTGATGACGACTGCCCCTGTGGTGTTAAGCGCGATCTCCTTGAGCAATCCAGCCGTGTGGTCAATCTCGCCAAAGCGGTCAAGCTGATCGCGCATCACATTCAACAGCAGCGAAAAGCGTGGATTGATGCGCCGGACGAAGTGCACGGCGTGAGCCTCATCAAGCTCTAGGATGGCGATGTCGGCGTCCAGTTTTCCGCTCAAGGTAACTCGCGAAAGCAAAGCTGCTATCACACCCCGCATGAAGTTCGAGCCGGTGGA
>JAAYYH010000059.1 GCA_012515495.1 Coriobacteriaceae bacterium
AGGTCTTTGGTGCTCAGAGTCTCCGGTTGAACCGTGGATTGCGCGACTCCCTTGTTCTTGCGGCTCCTGATGACGAAGAAGACGATGACGGCCACCACAATCAGCAGTAGGATCAGCGGCACTATCCGTGATGCGGATGAACCACTACTGGCGGTAGTGGTTGTTGATCCAGACGAGGCTGAGGGCGTCGAAGTAGAGGGTGTCGAGGGTGTGGAGCTGCCTCCCGATGTGGTGGAGAGCACCGCGTCGAAGCCTTCGGCAGCTGCGAGTGTCGCTCCTGCCCAGTCGTTTTCCTGTAGCGCGGGCTCAATGTAGTCAGCTGCAACCCTTTCAAGCTGTGTATCAGTCAAGGGGAAGTCCTCGTCAATCGACCAGGCATACTGACGATCCTCTACCGCAACAGCGAGCAATAAATCGTTAAGCCCCAAACCGCTGTTGATGGCCGTCCGATCAGCCCAGTCCCTCGATATGACGCCGTCAAAGGAATCAACAAAGGCAACGAACACCTGGATCTTGTACTCTCTGTTCAGATCACCAAGAGCACTCTCGGCCCGACTCTTGTCACTGCTGCTCAAGACACCTGCCTGATCGGTGACATAACCCGAACCCAAGGTGACAGGAGGGATAGCAAAGGCCTGAATAGAAAAAAGGGAGAAGATGAAAGCGAATGTGCAGATCAAAGCTGCAAGGCGTTTTACTTTACGCACTGGATCACCCCTAAAGACGGGTGCGAACGTGTCGCATCCAGAACCGATGTTACTACGCTAAATACAACTAAGCGAAATGTACCATAAAAGCCTAGGTAGAAGGATATGGTTTGCAAGAAATGCTAATGAAGACGGATGTTGGTTTTTGGTTTTTGCAAGTTGGTTTTTTTGCATCTTATCCTCCATAAACGCAACTTATCCAATAGCGATTGCCCTCCAACTGATTTAACTCTAGATTTTGGTAATCAGACAATTTGGAGGTAGCAATCATGGGAATTATCGCACTGGCGGCACTGCTGACATTAGAGACACTGTTCCTCGTGTGGTCAATCGCAGCAAGGAACAATCACACTGAAGAAAAGGGGATTACAAGTATTGGGATACTGGCGCTCTTTGGGCTGTTGCTCGGCACTGGGATCTTTGAATGGAGCTTTCGCTATATAGCGCTATTTGCGGTTCTTGCGGCTCAGGCTGTTGTGAGCATTGTCAGAATCGTTAGGAAGAGAGAGAAGAGAGAGCAGACGTATCGTCTTAGATCGATTATCTTCCGTTTTGTCGGCAACTGCGTGGTCTTCTCCCTTGCCCTTGCAATCGCCATTCTCTGTCCCCAATATCAGCAACCAGAGATGACGGGCAAACATGACGTTGCAACGGCGAAGTACACTTGGATCGACAGCAACAGAGTGGATGAGCTGACAGGTTATGGCGATGGCAGGGCTCTCACTGTCGAGTTCTGGTATCCGGATACGGCTGATGAAAGGTATCCTCTCGTTGTATTCTCTCACGGTGCATTTGGCTTTAGTGGCAGTAATTATTCGACATGTGTCGAGCTGGCTTCTAATGGCTATGTTGTTGCCAGCATTGGGCACACCAATCAGGCTTTCTATACCATGGATACAGAGGGAAAACTCACTATCGCTGATCCTGAGTTCATCAACGAGGCATCGCAGATTAATTCGCTACATGATACGACGCAGGAAGAGGGCATCTATGCTACTACCAAAGACTGGATGGAGCTTCGTACCGCTGATATGGACTTTGTCATCGACACGATAATCCATGAGTGTGAGAGAGCTGAGCACGATGCGCTTTTCTCCATCATCGATAGCGGAAGAATCGGTTTGATGGGACACTCCCTCGGCGGAGCTACGTCAGCGCAGATTGGCAGGACGCGCGACGATATCGATGCCGTCATTGTCTTAGACGGAACCATGCTGGGTGAAGAGGTGGCGTTTGAAGACGATGGGGTTGTGCTCAATGACACACCGTATCCGATTCCCTTATTGAATATCTATGCTGAAGATCATTACACAAGCTCTAAAGAACTCGTTGGTGACGCTTATAATAACTTCCATGCGACACAAAACGCCGTCTGTGCTTCGGAGACCGTGTTTCGAGGCGCCGGTCATCTCAACTTTACAGACCTGCCGCTGTTTTCACCTGTCCTAGCCCAAACGCTTGGTGTTGGTACTGTCGACGCAAGCTATTGCATTGAAACGATGAATAGGGTTGTGCTGGAATACTTCGACTGCTATCTGAAGGATATCGGAGAGCCGAAGATTGAAAGGGAATACTGATACATGCGAGTTAAAATCAAGAGGATTAATGATAAGACTGATGAGTGCGTAACCATCGAATGCGTGAAAGTAACACCAGACATCGAGAGCATACGATCGTATGCTCTCACCAAAGGGGCAACGCTGATTGGTAGTGTTGGCGAGCAGATCTATCAGTTCAAGCTTGCCGATGTGTTGTATTTTGAGGCGGTTGATGAGCGGGTTTTCGCCTATACAGAGAGCAAGGCATTTGAGCTCAAGAATCGCCTCTACGAGCTTGAGAGCATCTATGCAGACAAACACTTTATCCGCTGTTCGAAATCCTTTGTTATCAACCTGATGAAGCTCGAAAGCATCAGTCCGGCATTGAACGGGCGGTTCATGGCGACTATGAAGAATAGTGAGAAGATAATCGTCTCAAGGCAGTATGTGCCTAAAATGAAGCAGGCCGTGATGGGAGGGAAATAGCATGGAATTCAAAACGTTTTTCTTCAAGAAGGTGATGTTGAGTTTCTTTGTGTCAATCACCTGTATCTGTGCGGCTATGGCTCTTATTGGAATGATATTCGAACCTAGCGCTCAATTTGGCTATGAAGCGTATCTGTCACCATTGGTCTTTGGTTTCCTCGCGTCACTATCAACCTTGATGGGCTATTCGAAGAGTGAATTATCCATTAAGCAGGCGATAATCAGAAACGTGATCCAGCTCCTCTTTATCGAAGCAGTGATTCTTTCGGTGCTCTATCTTGGAGGAGCGCTTGCAAGTCTCTCTGTGGCGCTTTCGCTCGCGGCTTCAATAATCGTGATCTTCTTAACCGTCAATCTGGTGCTATGGGTTAATGACAAGAAGACTGCAAAGACGTTCAATGATGCCCTGAAAGGATTTCAAAGCGACTACAGAGTCGATGAGAACCAAAGCTCGTGAAAACTGGTGTCCGCGAAACTGGCACCTCTTAATCCACCTGCTATACTGTCAACCATGCAAGATACCAACGAGAAACATAGCGGCAGCAGCCGCGATATCAGTTCGCTTCCGATCGGCGTCTTTGATTCCGGTGTGGGCGGCCTGACTGTTGCCCGCGAGATTGCCAACAAGCTGCCACATGAATCGATATCCTATTTTGGTGACACCTTGCGTTGTCCCTACGGGCCGCGCCCTCTGACCGAAGTGAGGACCTTTGCCCGTCAGATAAGTGCCTGGCTCACCGAGCAGCGCATCAAATTACTGGTCATTGGGTGCAATTCGGCAACAGCTGCCGGTCTGGAGACCGTTCAGCGCGAACTTGATGTGCCGGTCATTGGCGTCATCGAACCGGGTGCCAGAGCCGCAGTCAAGGCGACTGCTGCTCGACGCGTTGGGGTCATCGGCACGGTTGCCACCATCGATAGCGGTGCCTATACCAAGGCGATTCGTAGTCTCGATGCCGGCATCACGGTCTTCTCATCAGCTACTCCCCGTTTTGTGGAGATGGTTGAGGAGGGATTGCGGCTTGATCACAACCCATTCGAGGACATAATGGCTCAAGCTTCCGCTATCTACATCCGTCCGGCCTTCCAAGAGATAGCCCGAGACTATCTCAACCCGCTCAAACGCTGTCAAATCGATACGCTGGTGCTGGGCTGCACGCACTTCCCGTTGCTCACACCGCTGATCTCGTCCATCATCGGCTCGGAGATAGGGATCATCTCCTCGGCGGAGGAGACTGCCCGCGATGTAGCCGAGACGTTAGCCCGACGCGGTCAAGCAGCACCCGACAACAGCAATCCGATCTATCGATTCGCGACAACAGCAAGCGATCTCGGCGAGTTCTCTGCGCTGGGGTCGATGGTCTTCGGGCGCCCGATCAAGGATGCGCAACGGGTGTCTATCGAGCAATTGGAGAAGGCTCTTCAAGATAAGGAGAACTGACTATGATCAACAAGCGCTCATTCGATCGCAGCGACGATCAACTGCGTCCGGTGAGTTTTACCCGCGAATACCTCAAGACAGCGTATGGTTCCTGTCTGGTGGAGTTCGGAGATACGAAGGTGCTCTGCGCGGCCAGTATCGAGGAGAGTGTCGCCGCTTGGAGAAAGGGCAGTAATAAGGGTTGGATAACCGCCGAATACTCAATGCTCCCGGCTGCCACAGCCAAGCGCACGCGCCGAGAGACCAACGGCCTGCAAGGACGCACACATGAGATCCAACGCTTGATTGGTCGCTCTTTGCGCGCTGTTGTGAATATGGATCTGCTTGGCGAGACAACCGTGATCGTTGATTGCGACGTTATCCAAGCTGACGGTGGCACCAGAACTGCAGCCATCTGCGGAGCTTGGCTGGCCCTGCACGACGCGCTGGATACCTGGCAGAAGGCAGGGAAGATCAAGGTAAATCCGCTGTTTGATCAAGTTGTTGCAGTTAGCGTAGGCATGGTGAGCGGTCGTCTGTTGCTCGATTTGGATTATCGTGAGGATTCTCGTGCCGAGATAGACATGAACCTGGTAGTCAATGGAAAGGGCGAGTTCATCGAGGTACAGGGTACCGGCGAACGCACTACGTTCGATCGTGGGCGTTTGGACGCCATGCTCGATCTTGGCACCAAGGGTCTTAATCAATTGTTCGATGCGCAGAAGCAGGCTTTGGGTCAACGATAGAGCAGGTGTCGATGAGAACTGTGAACGCAGCACAGACCATGCAGGATCAACCTGATAAGGATGCGTCCATGAAAACTGTTGTGGTCGCAACTCATAATGCCAATAAGGTGACTGAGATCCAAAGCATCCTCCATACAACCGGCTGGAGCTTCATCAGCTTGGACGCTTTGTCTATCAGCGATGAGCCGATTGAGGATGCTGATAGCTTCATCGGTAATGCCCGGATCAAGGCTCAAGCAGCACACGAGTCAACGGGATTGGCAGCCCTTGCGGATGACTCTGGCCTGGTTGTCGATGCTCTTGATGGCAATCCGGGAGTCTACTCATCGAGATATGCAGGGGACGAAGCCTCAGACGCGCAGAATAATCAGAAGCTGCTCAGAGAGTTGGAAGGTGTCCCGAAAGAGCGGCGCACAGCCCGCTTTGCCTGTGCGGTTGTGTTCATCGACGCAGACGGCAAAGAGTATGTGGCAAGCGGTACCTGTGAGGGCATGATCGCCGAGGAACCAGCTGGCAGCAACGGTTTTGGTTACGATCCGCTGTTCCTGCCCGCGGATTACGATGGTACCAGGAGCATGGCGGAGCTGCTACCTGCAGAGAAGAACGCGATCTCGCATAGAGCGAGAGCGCTCGAGTCGCTACGTCAGCAGCTTGCAGATGACCATGTCTCAGTCGACATACAGAATCTGGCTGTCTTCGACTTCGATGGTACTATCCTTGAAGGTCATTCTCCCGTGTTGCTGGTGTATAAGCTCTACAATATGGGAATCATCCCGTTTGCGCCTGCCATGAGGATACTCTGGTGGGGAATCCGCTATAAACTACGTTTCTCCATGGAGCAAGCGATTGTACGTCAACGTATCTTCAGGACTCTGGTGCACTTCCCCGCCAAAGAGGCAAACAAGCTGATGACTGATCTGTATCATGAGCAGCTCATATCGCGGTTGCGTCCAAAGGCACTGGAGCGCATTCGAGATCATCAGGCTAGAGGTGACAAGGTGATTCTCGTTAGCGCTTCCTTCGAGCCAATCCTCGAAAAGCTGATGCATGACGTCCAGGCCGATGACATGATCTCGACGCGCATGGAAGTAATCGATGGATTCTACACTGGCAATGTTGCGGGTACTCCGCCAGAAGGCGAGGAGAAGCTCATCCAGCTTCGGGCTTTAGCCGATCAACGTTACGGTAAGGACGGATGGCAGCTGGACTGGGCTTATGGGGACCATTTCAGCGATCGCTTCCTGATTGCCGCTGCCAAACACCCTGTTGCCGTTAATCCTGGCGCTCGACTGCAACGTCTTGCCACGCGGGAGGGTTGGCAGATCGAGGATTGGTCGCTTTGAGCTCTCTCAGATGACCTTCTTGAGCGGATAGAAATCTCTGGTGAAACGCCAGTTTCACGCCAGTTTCTTTACGGCTGGGTAAATTGTCAGTGAAATAGTTGTATATGAAGAGTTGCGCGTACTATGATACTCACAAGTAATCGCTTAGATTTGTGAGGGAGGGCGCTATGAGTCCGGAAAAAGACTTCCACAATGAGTTTATGAAGAGCGCCAGTTTCTTCCTGGACGCAGCGGAAGACGCGGTGGAAAGTGGGCAAACGCGTTTAGCTATACATCTATTCTGCGCGGCGTTTGAGGTCTCCGAAAAAGAGGGACTCACTCCTGCTCCTCGGATTATCGAAGGCATGCGCAAGGCATGGGATCTTGCCTGTCAACGGGGAGACCGTTCGACAGCCGAGACGATATTCGGCGAGCTTACGCCATACAACTCACCCGAGCAGGCCGAACAGGGCATGCTGCAATTGCAGCGTCTTGCTGTGAATCAACTGGAGGAGATGGGTCTGTCGCGCTCCGATTTTGAAGGCATGGCACAAGCTGTCTCGCAAGAGATGATGAACTATGGTGGCGAGGAATTAATGGATACGCTCCGCAATGTCTTAAGGCGGATGGGTGACAAGAGCGACACAGAATCGGGTATGCAAAAGATCGAAAAGAAAGAGACTTCCAGCGAGCATCATAAGCAAGCGTCGGAGAAGCGGGAGCCAGCTTTCAACTACACCACTTTAGCGGGATTCGATTCCACGCTGGCGAGGATGCGTGAATACGGTTTCCTGTCAGCGGGTGATGTTATCTATCGGCAGTTTGTCGAACAGGCAGCTGCAATGCATGGTCTGTCTGGCCCCGCGCTGATGGAGCACTTCATATTCTACGGACCGTCACGTGAGGATGTCGCGCTCTTTGCCCATGCGACTGCCGGTGAGATCGGTTGGCCGGTGTTAAGCATGCTGGTTGACCTCGATCCGCAGGGAAATGGATCGATTAAACTGAGCGGTCCCTTCAAACGCAACCTCTTCGGACCACCTGATTTCACTGAGATCACAACCCCCTGTGTCCTGTTGATAGAGAACATCGATTATCTCCAAGAGATGTTCTCCAATGAACAGCGTGCGGTTGTCATGGGTAATAAACATGGACATTCGCAAAGTGGACGCTCCATGCAAGCTGAGGTGCTAGGTTATCTGCGTGCGCTGCTGTATCGGAGTGGCGTGTTCCTGATCGCGACTGCCGGTGAATCTGATACCTTGCACGAGCCGCTACTTTCGTTGATAGGTCCGCATCAGGAGATTGAGGTAGCCTTACCCACCGCTGAGGAGCGTAAGGACCTGTTGCATTGGTTTGCCAATGAACACCCGTCGTTCACCGAACTTGATTTTGAAGAGCTTTCGCGCCTCTCAAGTGGAATTTCACGAAATGACTTGGCGGTCGCAGCCCGTGCTGCTGTGGAAAGCGCCTATCGGAAGTCGTTGAAGACAGGCTGGTTCCACAACGTCTCTTTCAGTGAGATGTTGGCACAACTGACCCCTCTCGTCGATCATGATTCACCGATTTATCAGGAGTTGGAGGACGCGGCGGTTGCGCAGTTTGCCATCGAACTCGAAAAGGGCAACTAAAACATGGTAGAATCTGTCGGTTCACGATGCGTGGGCAGATCCCCATCCATATGCGGATCAAAGGGTCGATGTTCTCAGACCAAGATGCCCTATTGTTTCCGCCATCGTTACCTGCTGACTCACGAGCATTTGGTAGTAAGCTGAAAGAAGAGGGGTTAAAGCATGGAGATCACGAGAAGAACCGATTACGCGCTCAGGCTGATAGCAATCTTGGTTGAAAACCAAGGAAA
>JAAYYH010000060.1 GCA_012515495.1 Coriobacteriaceae bacterium
CCTGATAAATATGCTGAGAATGCTAAGCTACGAGAAAGAGCGACCGAGCAATTCAAGCAAGTGAACCAAGCGCGAGATGTTTTATTAGGGAAGAGTACGCGAGCAAGTGGGAATCAGACTTCCTCAAGATATTCTACGGAGACAACATACCATGATTTCTCGTATGATGACGAAAACGTTAGTGCCGCGATGCTCAAAGCGCGTCTCGCCGGTATTGCTGCCGCCCGGGTGCAACTGGTAGCGCAACTTGATGCTGAGCGGGACTCTCGCAAGGTAGGATTGATTATGGTGGCCGGAGGAGCTATAGCTGCTCTGCTTGCTCGGAGGATACCGGCGATAATGGCACTGGCTTCAACTGCGTTGATCTGGGGATTGATCAAGACGTTTAGCTCTCAGGCTTCGATACGTGCCCTGAATGCTCACTTGAACGAACTGGAACAACAACGATTATCCTGCGAGAAAGCCCTAAAAGAGATTTGATCAGTAAGAAAAGGAATAATTCGCACGCTTCAGGATTTGGAAACATACATGCTACAAGAAAATATCAGGAACATCGCGATTATCGCGCATGTTGATCATGGTAAGACTACTTTGGTGGATCGGCTGCTTTATACTGCCGGTGTCTTCAGGGAAAACCAGAATATCGCTGAACGCGTTCTAGACTCCAACGATCAGGAGCGTGAACGCGGTATCACAATCCTGGCGAAGAATATCTCCATACGTTACAAAGATGTGAAGATCAATGTTATCGACACTCCCGGACATGCAGACTTTGGTGGAGAGGTTGAACGCGTCTTGAAGATGGCTGACGGAGCACTGCTCATCGTCGACGCTTTTGAGGGGCCGATGCCGCAGACACGCTTTGTTCTTCGACACGCGCTCGATTTGGGTTTGACTCCGTTAGTGGTTATCAATAAGATCGATCGTCCCGGGGCACGACCGCATGTTGTTTTAGATCAGGTCTTCGAGTTGATGTTGGACCTCGAAGCTAGTGACGCGCAACTGGATTTCCCTGTGATCTACACTTCAGCTGTCGAGGGCTATGCCCGCTTTGAGCCCACAGATACCAATATGGACATGGTGCCGCTGCTGGAGACTATCTTGGCAGCGATTCCAGCGCCTGATTGTGACCAAAATGCCCCGTTAGCTCTGCAGATCTGCACTGTCGACCACTCAACCTTCGTTGGCCGGATTGGCATAGGTCGGTTGTTCTCGGGTACATTGGAAAAAGGCCAGTCAGTATTGGTTATCAAGAACAACGGAACCCGCTATAACGCACATATCAAACAATTGTTCACTTTTGAAGCGTTGGGTCGTGAAGAATGTGTGACAGCTGGCGCAGGAGATATTGTTGCGGTTGTTGGAATAGACGATGCAGATATCGGTGATATGATTACTACGGCTGAGCACCCGATGGAGCTGGATCCGATCACGATTGAAGAGCCAACCATGGCAGTGGTCTTTTCTGCATCAACCAGTCCGCTTGTGGGACGCGAGGGTGATATTGTCGGCGCGCGACAATTGAACGAGCGCTTAATGCGAGAGGCACAGTCAAATATCTCGATGAGGATCGTTGAATTGGACGACAAGAGTGGAATAGAAGTTGCCGGTCGCGGTGTCTTACACCTGAGCGTCTTGATGGAAACGATGCGACGCGAGGGATTTGAGTTTCAGGTTGGCAGACCACGAGTGCTTTTAAAAGAGGACAGCAAAGGCAACTTGTTAGAGCCGATCGAGGAGGCAACAGTTGACGTACCTTCCGAATACGCCGGTAAAGTGATTGAGGTCTTTGGCTCTGTCGGTGGTGAGATGGTAGATATGATCCAGCGTGAGGAACATACCCATCTGGCATTCAGGATACCAACGCGGGGAACCATGGGATTGCGTACCCGTGTACTTAACTCTACTCGGGGAGAGGCGATTCTGTTTCATCGTTTCTACGAATATGGACCGTATCGCGGTGAGATTCCAGGGCGCAGGAATGGGTCTAAGATTGCGATGACCAATGAAAAATCGGTTGCCTATGCTCTAGATGCGCTTCAAGCTCGTGGCACATTGTTCGTCGGCTCAGGAGAAGAGTGTTATGAGGGTATGATAGTTGGTGAAAGCGCAAAAGAAGGCGATATGGTTGTGAATGTGGCCAAGGCAAAACATTTGACGAATATGCGCTCATCGTCTGCAGACAAAGGCATCCAGCTTACTCCTCCCGTAGTGTTTACGCTGGAAGAGGCTTTGGAATACATCGAAGGAGATGAGCTGGTAGAGATTACCCCAAAAAGCATTCGCCTGCGAAAGAGGATACTAAGCTCGATAGAACGAAAAAAAGCGCACAAGAGATAGAAACACTGTGAACTTCTTGTGGGAGCACACCGTTTCATCAAAGTATTTGTAAGAATAGGCTCACCGCTTTGCACGCCCCGAAATATTTTTAATGAGAGGGCGACTTGATAGGGAGAGCTGTGAAAAGGAGCTGCGTAAAGAAAAACGTCGCAGATCTTGCGCTTATCAGCCTGCTGTGTGCTGTTCTTGTCAGCACACTTCCAGGTTGTGCTCCCGAGCAGAAACAAATAGCACTGACCTCAGATACCATTGCCGCTACAGTAAACGGGATACCGATAATGGAATCGAGGGTAACTGACTATATTGAGGCATTTAGAAACACTCAGGATAATCTCCAATATCCGGAAGAATGGGCTAAGACGCTCGCGGGAGCTAAGCTTACGCCAGAATCGCTTCGCGAAAATATCATCGAGACGCTCATCGAAGGTCAACTTATACGTCAGGCAGCGAAGGATTATGGAATTGAACCCGATAGAGAGGTCATCAACAACACGATTGATAATTCTAGACTGAGATTCTCCAGCGAAGAAGCTTGGCTTGAAGAGCTTATCCGCGTTGGATATGCGTCAGAATACGAGTATCGATCAAGTCTGGAAGACAGTTATCTGAGAGATGCTCTCAAGGCTGCTGCAATCCCGTTGCAAGAACCAACAGAAGAAGAGCTAAGAGAAGTGGCGCCCGATGAATCCCGAAAATACGCAGGGAAACGTTCGGCGCACATCCTATTTAGAGCTGAGGGGGATCAGACCGCAGAAGAGGTTAAGGCTGAGGCCGAACAAGTCGATGTGCAGCTGGAAGAAGGTGCTGATTTCTTTGAGATGGCATTACAATTCTCAGAAGACAACACCACTAACAAGAACGGAGGTGATGTAGGTTGGGACAAACTTACTCCCTCATACGGCTCAGCATATAACACCGCTCTCAGTTCACTTGCTGTAGGCGAGTATTCGGACCCAATCGAGACCAGCTTCGGCATTCACATCATCTATTGCACAGCAGAATTTATGCCAGATCCGGGAAAGCCGGTACCTTACGATAGCATCCCTAAAGACATCCTGAAGCGAATCTCTGATGAGTACGTTTTAGAGAAACAGAACCAGCAGTTCAGAGATTATATAAACGCCCTGATGGCAGCTGCGACTATTGTCATCGCGCCCATACCAGACGACTTGCCCTATATCGTCGACATGAGCCTCTATATTCCTGCAACACCAGACGCTTCTCAAAACGAACCAACGACAGGACAGATTCCAGAAATCGGCAAAGAATCTGGGGGAGAAGGTTCGATAGAAAACAAAGAAGGTGTTACGGGTTCTGCTGGAGCGCAAGAAGGGGCAATTGACGACTCGGCCACAAAAGACGCAGGCGGAGGTATTGCGGACGGTGCAGATAGCGGCAATCCTGAGATCACAAATGGCAATGGAGGCGGGGGCACAGTTGGTGACGAGACCGACACGACCGATACCTCCAGCGTGGGCGACGCAGATTAGCTTACCGAGAAGTCTGGCAGCTGACGGCAAGGTATTGTATACTCGCCCTTGCGCTTTCTGGCAAGA
>JAAYYH010000061.1 GCA_012515495.1 Coriobacteriaceae bacterium
CCAGCAACCACGCCGCAGGGTTCGATCCGATGCTCGAGTGGGGCAAACGAGCGCAGACCCTCACGCAAATCCTCTACGCTGACACCAATGAACAACGCAGCAGCAGAGGCTGCCAACGCGTTGAGTTGATTGTGTTCCCCTCTGATCTGCAGTTCGGCAGCTGAGACCAGCGCATACTTGACGCCACCAAGCACAATGGTCAGCAAGGAGTTATCGCCACGAAGGAATGCCATCTCTCTCGCATCGGCCGGAGTTGACATATCCTCGTCTAAACCACTGCGGCTACCTATCGCGATGCTGCGACAACCGGATTTCGCTAATGAAGTGATAAGGCTGTGGGTTTCATCGGTGGTTGCATCAATGATCCTTGGCGCATCGGGTTTCATGCAGCGGAACAACGCTTTTTTGGCTTTGACATATTCTGCGTACGAACCGTGCCAGGAGAGGTGATCCGCAGTGATACTCAGCAAGATCGCCACCTCGGGAGCAAGTAAGCGTGTTGATGCCAGTTGATAGGATGAGAGTTCAACGACAAGCCATTCGTCGTGTTCGCGCTGCTTGATAGCCTGAATGCAGGGTGTGCCGATGTTGCCAGCCGATCTGGCTTTTATGCCACCGTGATTCAACAGATGTGTGAGTAGCGCTGTAGTCGTGGTCTTGCCATTGGTACCGCTGATAGCTACCCAGCGTTGTGGTGATTCGCGGAAAGCGAATTCAGGCTCACTGATCACTTCGCGCGAACAGTGTCGCGCGCTTCTATAGAGTTCACTATGTTCGGGAATACCAGGACTGATGATCGTCAGATCATAATCGCCAGCGATCAATCGCCCGGCAGGATGGATGCTGATTCGTGGATCGAGCTCAATGTTTGGCGTTGTTGAGTCACCGGGGAAGACAGCTATCGAATCGACACGAGGGTCATCGGCATCCAAGAGCCCCATGCAATAGGACAGCACGGCTTTCCCTGTGCTTCCAACGCCCACGATGCAGATTGCACCAAGATGAGGCAAATCAATCACCATCATTCCTAGAGACTCTGACTGAAGAAAAGGGCGAAACCGATACAAGCTAACAGAGCGGTGATTATCCAGAAGCGGATTACCACCTTTGTCTCTGACCAACCCTTCTGCTCGAAATGGTGGTGGAATGGTGCCATGAGGAACACCCGCTTGCCAGTGAGCTTGAAGTACGCCACCTGTATGATGACACTCAGTGCCTCCATCACGAAGATCCCGCCAACGACCAAGGATACGACTTCTGTCTTGGTCAAGACCGCCAGAGCTGCGAAGGCAGCGCCAAGAGCTAGCGAACCGGTATCTCCCATGAAGATCCCTGCCGGATGAGCATTGAACCAGAGAAAGCCCACGCAGGCGCCTGTGACTGCCGCAGCGAACAACGCAAGGTTCAACTGGTCATCGCGATAGGCAATCGCCGCCATGACCACCATGGCGATCATCACGGTACCGCCAGCAAGCCCGTCCAATCCATCAGTGAGGTTCACGGCATTGGACAGCCCAGCCATCAGCAGGAAAACGAATACCAGATAAAACCAAGGTATCTGCAGCGGAAAGCCGCCGACATCGATCACCGAAGTGAACACGCCCAGATCGATAGTCGCGATGAAGGGTAGATCGATTACCGGTTCAATACCAACCAGATTGACCGCGGCCAGACAGAAAGCTACCGAGATCAGTGTTAGACAAGCCATCTTGGCATTTGGTCGCAGGCCCAATGATCGCTCCTTGACGACCTTCGAAAGGTCATCGACTAACCCCATCAATCCGGTGAGGAAGGTGACGATTGATACCAGCACCAGGGGTAATATGTCCGAAATAGGAGCAGTACGGCCAAGTAATGCTACGGTCACCAACACCGCGATCAGGATGATGACGCCGCCCATCGTCGGTGTACCCTGCTTGACCATATGTCGCTGAGGGCCATCGGCGCGTATCTGCTGACCAATCTGTCGCACTTTGAGTAAACGGATCCACGCTGGCAGCAGGACCATGGTCAAAGCCATGGAGATGAAGATGGAAAGGAAGACCTGGAAGGTCGGATATGCCTGTAATCCTAACAAAGTTCGATAACCCCCTCAACTACACGTTCCAAGCCCATGCAGCGCGAGCCCTTCACTAGGATTGTCGGTTGATTCCCAAGATGGGGCCATAGCGCAGCGATGGCCTCGTCCACGTCCCTGCAAACAATGATCGCATCTTTGTCCATGCCCGCTTCAACGGCTCCTTCAGCTATCGACAGCGCCCGTTGGCCAACAGTGATCAATACATCCACACTATTGTCGAAAACCAGTCTTCCTATCCGATGATGGCAGTCCAGCTCACCTTCACCCAGTTCGGCCATATCGCCGAGAACCGCTATGCGCTCGTTGGCATCTGTCAGCCTTCCCAACAGATTCAGTGCCGCGCGCATCGAATCAGGATTGGCGTTGTAGGCATCGTTGATGACCTTGGTTCCATTCTCTGTGACCATCGTCTCCTGACGCATGGCTGCCCCTTTTACCACAGCCAGACCGTGAGCGATCGCAGCGAGATCGATATCCATGACCATCCCCACTGCGGCAGCGGCCAAAGCATTGTAGATGTTATGCTCTCCTTGAAGCGCAAGCTGAACCAGAACAGGCTCCTTGCCCGGCAGTATCAGTTCGAATCTGGCTTGACCTTGCTGATTGTAGCGTATCGCCGTTGCCCGGACATCATTATGCTCAGCCAGACCATAGAGGAATACACTCACACCCCTGCGTGTTGTCTCAGCAGTTTCCCTGATCAGAACGGTAAACGGATCGTCACCATTCAGGATCGCGATTCCCCCATCTTCAGGCAGTGCGCTGATCATCTCTGACTTAGCACGCGCGATGTTCTCTTGACTGCCTAATAACTCCAGATGCGCGACACCGATGTTACTGACCACACCGATATCGGGATGAGTAATGGCACAAAGCGCTTCTATCTGTCCAAGCCCTCGCATCGCCATCTCGACAACCAGGGCCTCTGTGGAGGGATTGGCACTGAGTACCGTGTGCGGTACGCCATATTCATTATTGTGGTTACCAGATGTCGCCACCACGGCGAGCTCCTCCGAGAGAACGGCAGCGATGAGTTCCTTGGTGGTAGTTTTACCGCTGGAGCCGGTGACCCCAATGACTGTTGCGGAAAGCAGGTCTCTATAGCCAGCTGCTAAGGAGGAAAGGGCTTGTAAACCATCAGGAACCACGAGTAGAGCGGCACCTGCGGCTTGGGCAGAATCACGTTCGTCTTCAGTCACCGGACGCGTGGCGATCACTGCCGCAGCTTGAGCCGTAAGAGCTGAAAGGATAAAATCGTTGCCATTCACCCGCTCGCCTGGCAAGGCGATGAACAGCGAGCCCTGCGTGACCTCACGGGAGTCCCAAGTGAAATCGCTGATCATTACCTGGGGATCTGCGGCCGGCACCTCTTCGACGGCACCGACAGAATCGATGATCTGCTGCAGCTCAAGACGCATCAGCGCTCACTCTCCCCGACCTCGTTATCATCGCTGCACACAGCCGTGCACCCAGCCTCCTGCTGGCGCATGAAGAGCGCATCCAGTTCTTCTGCGGCAACCAGACGGTCATCGAAGCTCAATACCTGATCGCCTACCAACTGATAATCCTCATGCCCCTTGCCAGCGATGAGTATGATGTCATCCGGACCTGCTGTTGCCAACGCCTTGGCGATCGCCTTGCGCCGATCCGGTTCGACAGTCAAATTCGCATAACCACTCAAGCCGGGCAAGATATCATCGATAATCGCCAAGGGATCCTCAGAACGTGGATTGTCGCTGGTCACAACCACGAAGTCAGCAGCGCGGGCGGCCTGTGCCATCAAAGGTCGTTTACCGCGATCGCGGTCACCTCCGCATCCGAACACTATGCCCACACGAGCGGTCTTGATGCCACTGATAGCTGCCAGCGCCTTCTCGATGGAGTCCGGGGTATGGGCATAGTCGACGAAGACCCGCGGCAGAGTTGCCCTGCTCCCCATCTTCTCGCGGTATTCTGCCTGAATACGACCATCTATCGACTCCAACCTGCCCGGAACCTGAGGTGCTTGCATCAGCGCGGTACAGATCGTTGGGTAATCGATGCCCAGAATGCGGGCGATTCCCGTGGCGAGCAAAACGTTCTCAACGTTGAATGCCCCGATCAGAGGATAGCTGAGCTCAACGATTCCCTCAGGAGTCGAAAGCCGAAGATTGGTACGGCTAGTCGTGAATCGCGACTGCAAGACCCTGATGTCAGCTTCCTCTGAGTATCCGGTAGTCACTACCGGATAGTTGTTTTCTACACAGAGTCGCGCCAGTGTACGACCATACTCAGAATCGATATTGATCACTCTTCCGTGTGTCAGGTCAGAAGTGAAAAGTCGCGCCTTGACCTCGAAATACTCCTGCATATCCCGGTGGAAATCCAGATGATCCTGTGTCAGGTTTGTGAAGGCGGCACCGACGATGTTGACACCTGCGACCCTATCAAGGGCAATCGCATGGCTTGACGCTTCCATGCTGACAAATTCGCAACCACTATCCAACATGCGTCGTAACAGTTTCTGCAGGTCATAACTCTCCGGCGTAGTATGATGTGAATCCAATCTGGCTCGTCCGATACGGGTCTCAACAGTCCCGATCAGCCCGGTCTTATCATCCGCCTTACAATCACCTGAAGCGGACAGGGCGTAACGGATGATCCAGTCGATGAGAAAAGTGGTGGTGGTTTTTCCGTTGGTGCCCGTTATCGCCAGTATCTTCAACTGTGCAGAAGGGTCACCGAAAAGAGCGCTCGATGCCAAGGCCAGGGCCTTGCGGGTATCCTCGACTTGAACCTGCGGAACATCAAGGTCAAGTGGTCGCTGGACGACCAACAGAGAGGCCCCACGCGCCAATGCGTCAGCGGCGAAGTCGTGCCCATCGTGCATTAGGCCGCGAACGCAGAAGAAGGCATCGCCCGGTTCCACACAATCAGAACGATAGGCGATTCCCGTGATGTTTTGCGTAGTCGCGTCCTTCCTGTCGGATGTTGGGCCAACCATCATATAGGGTATGGCAGCGAACAACTCGCCCAGAGACTTAACCGTCATATCTCAGAATCCTCACTTCTACTCAAACTAACAGAGAATAGCATCATCGACCTCTCACGCCATGGCCAACCAGGCTAATTACTGAGTTATTCCACAGGTGCATCGGGAGTGATCATATAGCGAGTAGCAGAAAAACCCATGATCGATGAGAACAACGGTCCCGTTGGCGCATTACCCAGTGCTCCCAGCGGATTATCCATCGATGTCAGGCAGACGAGTGAGCTCTTGGAGTTAGTGAAGAAACCGACGAAGGACACAATGTGCTCATAATCCGAGTACCCACCGCCTGCTGCGGCCTTCTGAGCGGTACCGGTCTTGCCTGCTATCCCATAACCTTCGACGGCAGCTGACTTACCGGTCCCATCCGTCACTACTGAAGTCAACATGCTGATGAGCTTATCGGAGGTTTGCGTGGAGAACAGCCGCTCGTTTGCAAACGTGAGCGATACATCGGAATGAGGCTGTGAGATCAGGAAGTGCGGCTGGTTGAGTATCCCACCGTTGGCTATCGCCCCATAAAATGAGGCCATCTGCAGCGAGCTGGCCTCGACGCCTTGGCCAAACGAGATATTCGCAGCAGTGACAGGATCCCAATCCTGCCACTTTGACAGTTGTCCTCTCGACTCACCGGGGTAATCGACATGTGTTGGTTTACCAAAGCCAAAGGTTTCCAGATATGCAGCGAAAGCCTCGTTTCCGAGCTTTTGCTCGATCAGTGAGACGCCAACATTCGATGACTGAGCGATAATCGTACGCATGCTCATCTCCGCGTCTGGGCGCTCAACTGCTTCCTTGATCGTCTTGTCATAGATCTCAAGCTTTTCTGGGACAAAGATTACATCCTCGGTATCCATCAGACCCTGCTCCAGGGCAGCAGCAGCGATAGCCGCCTTGAACGTCGATCCTGGTTCATGGGCTGTTGAGATGCTCTTTAACACACTGGCATCTTCCGGTGCCTTGGCGATATTGTTCAAATCGTAAAGTGGCAGAGAAGCAGTAGCGTAGATCTCTCCTGTGCTTCCATCCAACACCACTACGTTTCCGGTCTCTGCTTCACGCTCGCTACCAACACGAGCCAACTCGGATTCAACATATTGCTGCAGATCGATATCCAATGAGATGATGATGTCTTGACCATCGATTGCAGCCACCAGCTTCTGAACGCCTCCGGGCAATGGTGTGAGATCCTTACCTCGTTCGACTATCAACTCCCCGCTGGTACCTGCCAAGATGCTGTCATACATCAGTTCCAGACCGGAAAGGCCCTTGTCATCAAGGCCGACATAACCGATGACCTGTCCGCCGATCTGCCCATAGGGGTAGACACGACGGGAATCCTCGAGATAGTGGATGCCGTAGAGATCGCTGCGTTGTGGTTGGGTGGTGGGACTGATGGCCTGAGCCGCGGCATCGAGCTTACCTTGAAGCTCGGCTTCACGCGCTTTAAGCGCATCAGCGATGGCGGTATCCCCTTTACGCAGGATATAGACGAAGGTGTTGTTCTGCGTCAATAGTGAATAATAGGTTTCATATTCCCCACCGACGATCTCCGCGAGAAGCGTGGCGGTGGCAGCTGGATCGTCTACCTCATTGGGATTCGCATAGATGGTGGTCGCGTCGATACTGGTTGCCAGTGGATTGCCGTTGCGATCGTAGATCGTTCCGCGTCGAGCAGAAACCGTTATCTCGCTTGTCCGTTGCGCGGCGGACTGCTGACGATATTCTGGAGCCACTATCACCTGCAGATAGACCAGGCGACCGATGATGACCAGAGCCAGGAAGATGAAGGCTACCAGCAGATACCAATCCCGATTCGATGGTTGGCCATCGGCGAAATCTCCTCCTGATGAGGCCGACTCGGACCGCTGACGGGTTCTTCGGGATTGATTATGGGATTCCTGCCGAGTCATGGCAGATTACTCTTTTACTGTGGCATCAAGGTAGGCAACCTGCGAGGCAGGCGACATCCCCAACTGTTCGGAGGCGATCTCCTGTATGCGATTGGGATTTGCCAGCACCGAGTGCTTGACCTCCAACTCCATGCCTGCGGCACGGGCTTCAGTAATGGACTGCGTTATGCTCTGTGACTCGATCAGCTCCTGCACAGTCGCCGTGGTCACCCAGACGCGCAGTCCCGCTACCAAGGATACGAACACCACCATGGCAATCACCATCTTGAACAGGAGCATTGCTTGTGGCGAAAGCGCCTGTTGGTTGGCAGTATCGCGCGCCTTTCCTGATACGACGGTAAAATGTGGAGACCGTACAGGGGCTTGTTGCCACCGGGTCTGATATTGATCCTGATATGCCCTTGCTGCCTGTGCCATGTACGTTTCCTGCTCCGTTTATGCTACGTTTCATCGTCGAATATCAGTTCTTAACAGCTACTATCAGTTTCGCGCTCTTGCTGCGCGGATTCCTGGAGACCTCGTCGTCGCTAGCAACCAGTGGTCGCTTTGTCTTGATGGTGAGTATCGGCTGATGTCCACAGACGCACACGGGTGCCTCTGGTGGACACACACAACCCCTGGCCAACTGCGCGAACTTCTCCTTGACTATCCGATCCTCCAAAGAGTGGTAGCTGATCACCGCTATCCTGCCTCCAGGATTCAACCAACGGATCGCCGCATCCAACCCTGATTCAAGAGCATCCAGCTCAGCGTTGACCTTGATCCTCAACGCCTGGAACGTACGTTTCGCAGGATTCCCCCGCGTCTTTCGGGCTCCCTGCGGTATTGCGGCCTTTATCAGCTCTACGAGCTCCGATGTAGTCTTCACTGGTGCGATCAGACGCTGTCGGACGATGAACTGAGCGATGCGTGGGGCCCATTTCTCCTCGCCGTACGTGCGGAGTATCCAGGTGAGATCTGCTTCGGTTGAGGTATTGATGATCTCTGCTGCAGTAAGGCTTTGTTTACCTGGATCCATCCGCATATCCAATGGGGCATCCTGTGCATACGAGAAACCCCTCGCGGATATGTCCAATTGCGGCGAGCTGACGCCCAGATCGAACAAAAAGGCATCAACTCCGGGTATCTTTGCTGCTAATAAAAGTTCATCCAGCTGCGCGAAGTTCCCTTTCAGCGGCATGAACCGCAAATCGGGCATCTCTGCCTGAAGACGTTTCGCCGCTGCTTGATGGGCCATCTCGTCCTGGTCGATACCGATGAGCATCCCTTCGGGAACGATGTCATTGGCCAGTTCAATCGCGTGTCCTGCTCCACCTAAGGTGCAATCGCAGTAGACCTCCCCAGCCCTGAGGGCCAGATGCTCTCTACATTCATGGAGCAGAACGGGTATGTGCCGATATTCTGTTATCAAGTCACAGCGCTCCACGTGCGCTCAGCGTCGACTGACGCTGTTGGCATCCCGATACTCATCGTATGCTCGATAGGTATCGGCATCCCAGATCTTGATGTGGTCGTTTGCGCCGACGATGACCACGTCCTTGTCCAAGGAGGCATAATCGCGGAGATTAGCGGGGATATTGATCCTGCCCGCTTTATCGACCTCGACATCCTGTGCCTTGTCGGTGAACTTGGACATCTTGTCAACGTGTCGCAGGTCATTACTATCGAAGCCACCTTCCCGGGCGAACAGGGACTCGAGCCAATTCTCGAAAGCTTCCTCGGTAAAGATACTTAACGACCGGTAATCGTCATCGAGCGAGCGGACTACCACAAGATTCTCAGGAAGCACCTTGCGATATTTGGCGGGCATTGAGACTCGTCCCTTGGCATCCAACGTATGCTGGTCAAAGCCGCGGAAAACTCTCATCTACCCTCCTTGGTGTGTTTGATGCTTCCTGATTCTTGTTGCCCTAGTGTATCCCACAATATCCCACAATGCAATTACCTTATCCCACTTTTGTCGGATTATTACCACAATCGCGGAAAAAACCGTCAGCGCGACCACTCGGCAGCAGAAACCGACAGCACTGTGAACGCCTTGTGTAAGGTCATTCGATCGTATTGATGATGAGCTGGTATGAAAAACCTGGATTACGACAGCTTAACGCAGACGTGCCCTTGGATGAGTTGAGAGATACTCCTCGCGCAGATGACTGCGGCTGACATGAGTATAGATCTGAGTTGTGATGATGTCTGCGTGTCCGAGCAGCTCTTGGATGGCACGCAGGTCAGCACCACCTTCAAGCATATGGGTGGCATAGGAGTGTCTGAGGGTATGAGGGTGCAGATTCTCTGCTCCCACTAAAGCACCATAGTGAGCCACCAGCTTATGGACTGTCTGCCGACTGAGTCTTCTTCCTCTGCTGTTGAGGAAGACGGCACTGCCATCAGCAACGCCGCTGACCCGTTTGGGATGCAATTGAGAGCGCGCGCGATCGAGATAAACGTGAAGCGCCTCTTCTGCCGTTCCCCCCAGAGGTACAACGCGTTCTCTGGCGCCTTTCCCTGTCACGCGCAGATAACCATCATTGAACATCAGTGCCGCGAGATCCAGACCAACTAACTCGCTGACTCTCAGTCCGCAACCATATAACGTCTCCAGGATCGCTTTGTCCCGCTTCCCGATCGCCGTCTGCGGAAACACCTGATCCAGCAGTGACGTCACCTTAGTAAGACTGAGGACATCCGGCAGCGCATCGGGAACCTTTGGTAATCGTATCGTCGCGGTTGGATCGCGCTTGGCCAGACTCTCCCGCACGCTGAACCGATGAAAACTCTTGAGAGCCGAAACCGCTCGCTCGATGGAAGCCGGCGCATACTCCATTTCGCTGAGAACGCTGAGATAATCCACCACATTCTCACGTGATATCTGATCGATGTCAGCGACACCACATCCTGCCACGAAGTTGAGATAACGCCGCACATCGCGCCGATATGCCTCGAGCGTCAACGGCGAAGCGCCCCTTTCCACTGCAAGATAATCGAGGAATTCCTGCGCAAAACCAACGAACGGATTCTCAGATTCCTTGGTCATCTTTGGCGCTCATTGAACAGGTTTCCAGCCAGTATGCCCGCAGCGTACGCGGCTAAGAAGAATGCCGGGTCCTCAGCCTGATCGCGCCCCATCGTAGTCACTTCAAGGCCACGCAGATCAATGGGCTTTTCCCCGATTGCCACCTCGACTATCCGGTGTCTTTCGGCTAACCCGCTTTGCGTCAATGCCTCAACGACAGTCTGTCGCTGACCGTCTGTCAGATCCAAGGGCAGGGGAATCAAGGCTTCTATCAGGCAGATGTCGCCAAGGGCGCAGATGCTGTGATGACTGACGCCTCGATGCCGAGACCGTGAATCGGCAAAGGACAGTCTTAGTGTCGCAATGGCCGTACCCTGGAGCACACCGACAGCATTAAGCGCTTCGCCCTGAGCGATACCACCGTGCCCGAAGGCTGTGTCGGTGCCAACGATACCCGGACCGGCACCGACAATGATGACATCGGCCGCGGTGACGCTATCGGCCGCCAAAAGACCCGAGTACAGCGTCACTGCCTCATAATCACCGCCAAGGGCCTGACCACAGCTTATCGTGGAGTCGACCAAGCCGGATTCCCTAGCTGCGCGCGCGCTGTCTGAGAAAGCCAGCATCAAAGCGGCCTGATCGGTGAAGCAATAGGTCACATTGGCCACAGGGGCAACACTTTTAATGGCAGCGGCAACCAAAGGCACTTGGCTGTGCAGCTCGCAGCAGACAACCGGTTTCCCCGCCAAAGAGCGCAGCGCGCGCAGTTGGTGATGATAAGGAGATGCCTGTTCTTCCACTGCAAGCACATCGCGTTGAAGCGGAGTGTAACGCAATTTGATGACATGACCGCCATCCGAGGCTGGATCGTCGAGCACATTGCTCGATGGTGACCGCAATGATGCAGCAATGTCTGCCGTGATCCGCGCGACCACGAACAGTACTCCCCCAGTCCCTAAACCAAGGTCCACAGCAGTTGCGTTGACAAGCACCAGGTCATCGACCTGACAACAACTGTTCAGTTGCAGGTAGTTCAATGCCCTGCCCTCAACCAGTTGTCCCGAAGCATCCTGATAACAGACCTCCAGCTTCTGCAAATCGGAAGTCTCAGAGCTAACCCGTACCACCTTTGCCTGCACCAGACGCATCGCAGCCAACCTATCTAACGGTAATCCAATGCGATCTGGAGTATCAGACGAGTGAGTGTCTCCAAATCAGCAATTGCCATTGATTCGCCGAGACCGTGAATCCCCTTCATGCCGGTACCCAGGGTCACCGCCTGTAAGCCCTTTTTCGAGAATACGTTGGTGTCTGAGCCGCCTCCGGTCACTGCGACCTGCGCTGGCAGGCCGATCCTCTTGGCAGCCTTCAATGCCAACTGTACGATGGGATGGCCCTCATCGAGCAGAAAGCCCGGATAGCTTTCCTCCCATACCACATCGACACTCGCCCCAGTTCCAGCCACAGCTGTCTGGATGGCAGTAGAGATCGCCGCGCCCGTCTCATTCAGACGCTGCTCATGCAGGGAGCGGAATTCACCTGTGACAATACAGCTGTCAGCTACGACGTTATCGGCGCTACCGCCTGAAATGGTACCGATATTGGCAGTTGTCACCTCATCCAGGCGACCCAGTTGCATCGCGCTGATCGCTGCTGCGGCTATGGCGATGGCTGAGACGCCCTTCTCCGGACAGACGCCTGCATGGGCGGCCTTGCCCGTGAATGTCGCCTTGAAGGAACTGTGGAATGGAGCTCCCACAACTACCTCTCCCGGTTGATTCTCCGAATCTAGGACAAAGCAAGGTTGCCCACAGAATCCGCTTGCGTCCATCGCATTGGCACCTAAGAGGTTCTTCTCCTCGCCAACGCTGAGCAGGATACCTATCGTCGGGTGTGACAGCTGACTTTCTTGCAATACGCGCACCATCTCGATTATCGCCGCGATGCCCACCTTGTCGTCGGCACCGAGGATCGTGTCACCAGATGCACGGATTACCCCTTGTTCTACGACTGGCTTGATGCCTTCACCAGGGCTGACTGTGTCCATATGTGCCGAGAAGAATACTTTCTCTGCGCCATCTCCGCCGAGCTCAGCGATCAGATTACCGGTATCCGAGCCGGTGATCGCAGCGCTGTCATCAATCTCAACAACACAACCGGCAGCCGTCAGAGCGCCTCGACAATAGGCCGCAACGGCAGCCTCATGGCCACTGGGGCTGTCGATCTGCACCAGATCCAGGAAGGTCGCCAACAGTCTCTGTGAGTCAATCGCGACACTCATGAGCCAGCGTCCTGCCGGTTATCCCGATAGGCAATCGAAGCCTTGATGAACTCCCTGAACAAGGGGTGACAACGAGTGGGACGACTCTTGAATTCCGGATGCCCTTGACTGGCGACGAACCAGGGATGATCGGGCAACTCGATCATCTCCACCAGTCGACCATCCGGGGAGATCCCGCTGAACACCAACCCAGTCTGGGTCAGTCGATCCCTGAAAGCGTTATTGACCTCGTAGCGATGACGATGTCGCTCGTAGATAATCGGCTCGCCGTAGGCTTCAAAGGCCTTCGTGCCCTGCTCGACTCTACAAGGGTAGGCTCCCAGACGCATAGTGCCACCTTTGGTATCGATATCCTCCTGGTCTGGCATCAAGTCGATAACCGGATACTTGAGCTCATGACCGATCTCTTCCTCGAATTCGGAGGAATTGGCATCCTCCATCCCCGCGACGTTGCGTGCGAATTCGCAGACTGCCGCGTGCAGACCTAAGCAGATTCCTAGGAAGGGGATCCTGTTCTCACGGGCATAGGTAACCGCGGCGATCTTGCCTTCGAAAGCGCGAATGCCAAAGCCACCTGGGACTAAGATGCCATCCATCTTCGCCAACATCTGCTCCAGCCCATCCTCTTTCAACGTCTCGCCATCCACCAGATGGACGTTGACCTTACGCCCCTGGGAGATTGCAGCATGATGCAGCGACTCCACTACGCTGAGGTAGGCATC
>JAAYYH010000009.1 GCA_012515495.1 Coriobacteriaceae bacterium
ATGTCAATTCTTACGGTAGGGATCTCTATGGCGAGTCACGATTTGACGAGGTATTGCGTCTGGTGGGAAGCAGCGGTGTCGAACGTTTGCGATTCGCGACCAGTCATCCTAAGGACTTAAGTGATGCCACAATCGCCGCTTTCGCAGAAATCAAAGCTGTCATGCCGCAATTGCATCTGCCGGTTCAATCCGGATCCAATCGGATACTTTCAGCGATGAATCGCAACTACACGGCAGAGCACTACTTGAGCCTGATAGATAAAGTCAGGTCAACCGCAGGAGACGTCGCTTTCTCAACCGACATCATCGTTGGTTTCCCAGGTGAGACTGAGGCAGATTTTGAAGCCACCATGGCACTGGCGCGTCAGGTTGGCTACTCTCAAGCCTTCACCTTCATCTATTCGCGTAGGCAGGGTACCCCCGCAGCCTCGTTGATTGATGAGACCCCGCGTGAGCTGATCCAGGAGCGATTTGATCGTTTAGTTGGATTGGTGCAGAACAGCGCTAAGGAACAGAACCAAAAAGAGCTCAACGCTGTTATCCCTGTTCTCTTTGAGGGTTCATCCAAACGTGACCCTCAGATACTCACTGGCAAGAGCCCAAAGAACCAGACCGTGCACATACCGCTTCCAGCAGGCAGCCGATCGTCGGACTTCGCTGGCTCGCTGAGGGAAGTTCGTATCGAGGAAGCCCGCACATGGTATCTGCGCGGGAGTCTGGTATGAGTGCTAGGTAGAACATGAGCACTGAGCATCAGCCTTTACCCAAAACCGCGCAACCACTCGAAGTGATCGCCATTGTTGGCGCAACCGGTACCGGCAAATCAGCCTTGGCTGATGCGCTCGCGGCCAAACTGGGTGGTGAGGTAATCAGCGCGGATTCCATGCAGGTCTATCGTGGGATGGACATCGGTACAGCTAAGGTTCCGGTTGGCGAGCGTTCTGTCAGGTACCACTGCATCGATCTCGTCGATCCCGGAATCACGTTCACTGCCGCGCTCTATCAGCAGGCAGCGCGCTCGGCCGTCGAAGACATCATGTCAAGAGGCAAGACGCCAGTATTATGCGGTGGCACCGGACTGTATGTCCGCGCAGCTTTGGATGACTTCTGCTTTGATGAATCGCGCTTAGCTGAGTTGAAGGCCAGCAACGCAGATTTCCTCAGTAGGCGCGAGGACCTCAAGCAACAGGCAAGCGAGATGGGGGCGGTAGCCTTCCACGCTCTACTGCAAAGAGAAGATCCTGAGAGTGCTGCCCTGATACATCCCAACAACGTCCGCCGTGTGATACGGGCCTTTGAGTTGCTGGGGCAGGGTAGCAGCTATGCCAGCCAGCATTCTGGTTTCTCAGATTTCAAGGCAGTGTATCGAGTGCGTTTCTTCGGACTGATGGTGGAACCTGAGGTGCTCTACCCGTTGATTGAACAACGTGTGGACAAGATGGTCGAAGTTGGGCTACTAGACGAGGTGCGCAATCTGATTGAAACTGGTTTCAGTCAGGCAATCACGGCTGGTCAGGCAATCGGTTACAAGGAATTGGTATCGGTATTGGCGGGAGATCGCTTGCTGGCAGAGGCGGTTGCTGAGATCAAGCAGTCCACTCGCCGCTATGCCAAACGTCAGCGCACTTGGTTCAAGCGGGACGCTCGTATCTCCTGGATAGACGCCAGTGACGTCTATACCGAATATCTTGACAGCAAGCTTTCCGCTGATGATGTCTCGACTGCTTTGCTCCAGCGGCTCTGCTGTTTGCTATAATTGACCGTCCGGACTATCGCTTCTAATTACTATTTTTCAGGGAGAAGGATGCAACTCTATTTCACTAAGATCCATGGTATCGGCAACGACTTCATCGTCATCGATGACCTCTCAAATGAGTTGGAACTAGATTCAGAACAGGTTGCCTGGCTCTGTGACAGGCATTTTGGCATCGGAGCTGATGGAGTCATCCTCGTGCGTCCGCCGATCAGATCGGGAAGTATTGCCTATATGCACTACATCAACGCTGATGGGACTCTGGCAGAGATGTGCGGCAACGGTATCCGTTGCATGGCGAAGTATCTGGTTGACAAGGGATTCGTGACGTCGGGAGCAGAAGAATTCGTCGCTGATACTTTGGCTGGACCGCGTCCGATATGGTTTGAGACTGATGGAGAAGGAAAGATGACCAGGGCAACTGTAGACATGGGTATGCCCGCGTTTGAGCCAACAGCGATTCCAACGAGCCTGTCAGCGACAAATGAGGTCGTAGTTAAAACCAACGGCCAGGAGGTCAGACAGTATGCTGTCTTGGACAGTGTGATCCCTACCGCCATGGGTGAGTTGAGCTTCAGCTGTGTGAATATGGGTAACCCACATGCCGTGACCTTCCTGAGTCCAGATTTCGCCGCCGATCCAATGGAGTTGGATATTAAGGCAATCGGTCCCCAGCTTGAGACACATTCGGTGTTTCCCGAGAAGGCGAATATCGAGTTTGCCGCAGTGTTGCGCGAGCCAGACGGTGATCGCATCATCATGCGAGTCTGGGAGAGGGGCTGTGGAGAGACGTTGGCTTGCGGTACCGGAGCCTGCGCGACGGCGGTTGCGGCAGCTATCACCGGAAGGGCAGGTCGCAAAGCGACAGTACAACTTTTAGGTGGCGAGTTGGAGATCGAATGGTTGGAGAATAATCACGTGATGATGACTGGTCCAGCCATGATCGTCTTTGAGGGAACAATTAAGATCTGAAGCGGATCCATTGAAGATAGAATTATGAATGGACCTGTTGGGATAGAGCTGCGACCAATCCCTATCACCAAGGCTGCGTAGGCAGCATCGAACCAGCGAAAGGAACGTTTTTAATGAAGACCGCCAAAAACCTCGACAATCTCCCCCCGTACTTATTCGCCCAGATCGATGCCAAGCGGGATGCTCTGGTATCGCAGGGTATCGATGTGATCTCATTGGGTATCGGCGATCCCGACATCCCTACACCCGAGCATATCGTTGATGCCATGGCTCAGGCCATCCGTAACCCCGCCAACCATCGTTATCCCGACTATGCAGGCTCAAAAGCTTATCGGCAAGCTTGCGCAGGCTGGATGCAACGACGCTTTGGTGTAACGGTGGATTCTGAAACTGAGGTACTAGCGTTAATCGGTTCAAAAGAGGGTATCGCGCATATCCATACCGCGTTCGTCAATCCCGGAGAATATGTGCTTGCGCCGAGTATCGGCTATCCGGTGTACAGCGGCGGTGCGACTTTGGTACACGCTCAGACTTGGTTCATGCCGATGCGCGCTGAGACCGGTTTTCTGGCTGAATTCGCTGCAGTACCTGAAGAGGTTTTGGAAAAAGCCAAGATACTGTTCATCGGTTATCCTAATAATCCCACCGGAGCTATCGCCACTCCCGAATACTTCGATGCTGCCATAGCCTTCTGCAGACAGCACGATCTGTTGCTTGTACATGATAATGCTTAT
The DNA here is from genome assembly GCA_012515495.1 of Coriobacteriaceae bacterium. Taxonomy (GTDB): domain Bacteria; phylum Actinomycetota; class Coriobacteriia; order Coriobacteriales; family UBA8131; genus UBA1419. The sequence continues at coordinate 3,460 of JAAYYH010000009.1, forward strand.
TCAGAATTGGGATTTGACGGTTATGCCGCGCCATCGATTTTAGAGCGACCAGGCGCCAAGGATGTGGCGATTGAGATGTTCAGCCTATCCAAGACCTACAATATGACTGGTTGGCGTATCGGATTCGCTTGCGGTAACCCTACGGCTATCAAAGCTTTGGGAACAATCAAGAACAATCTTGATTCCGGTCAGTTCGGCGCAATCCAGGATGCTGCGATTGTAGCTATGGAATCATCACAAGAATGCGTTGCCAATATGTGCGCGCTTTACCAGCGTCGTCGTGATTTAGTGTTGGATGCGCTGCGTGCCATCGGTATCCAGTGCGAGGCACCTAAGGCGACGATCTATGTCTGGGCTAGGATTCCCGAGGGCTATACCTCCGCGAGCTTTGCTGAGAAGGTCCTGACCGAAGCGCACATGATCGTTACCCCAGGAAGCGGCTATGGTCCTGATGGTGAAGGATTTATCCGTATCTCATTAACAACGCCAGATGACCTGCTGCTGGAAGCCGTACGTAGGATCAAAGAGACAATGACCAGTTAGTGAACCGATTATCGAGGTGATCGCCATAGTCAAGGAGCCGATTCACAGTACCGAAAAGCCCATGGAGCGTGCTTTTTTAGTTGGTATAGATCGCGGTGACGCTGAATGGCCGGTGGAAGAATCGCTGGCAGAGCTGCAACGTCTTGTCGAGACAGATGGCGCCGAGGTCGTTGGCTCTGTCTGGCAACGTCTGAAGAAGACCAACGCGCGCACATTCATCGGTTCAGGAAAAGTCAAAGAAGTTTCTACGGCCGTGCAAGCCCTCGGGGTCGATGTAGTGGTATTCGATGATGAGTTAACGCCATCCCAACAGTCCAATCTCGAGAAGGAGATCAAGGGAGTTAAGATCATCGATCGTACAGCTCTGATATTGGATATCTTCGCGCTGCACGCTACCAGTCGAGAAGGTCGTCTCCAGGTACGGCTGGCTCAAAACCAATACCTGTTGCCGCGTTTGCGTGGAATGTGGTCGCATCTAGCATCCAACCGCATGGGTGGCGGTGTGGGTTCGCGTTTTGGTGAGGGCGAAAGCCAGCTGGAGGTCGACCGTCGCATAGTCAGGAAGCGTGTTTCACAGATCCGCCAGGAATTGCGCAAGGTCCAAGATGAGCGCGACACCCAACGTAAGGCCAGGTTGGGTTCTGGAATCTATAGAGTCGCAATAGCCGGTTATACCAATGCCGGTAAATCCAGCCTGCTCAATGCTCTCACTGATGCTCAAGTGCTTGCCTATGACAAGTTGTTCGCAACCCTAGACTCGACAACCCGACGATTCGCTTTGCCAGAAGGCCGCGAGTTGTCGTTGTCCGATACCGTTGGCTTCATCCAAAAGTTACCTACCACTTTGATCGAGGCATTCAAGTCCACTTTGGACGAGATAGTCAGTTCGAATCTGATCCTGCATCTTGTTGACGCGACGGCACAGCAGCGCGAGGCGCAGATGATCGCGGTTTCTGAGATTCTGGCGCAAATCGGTGCCCATCAGATCCCCCAGCTAGTGGTATTCAACAAGATCGATGAGTTGGATGCCGAGGAGCGGGAGGTCTTGGCGAACAGATATCCTCAAGCACTGTTGATATCGGTATTGACGAGGGAGGGTATCCCGACACTGATCAGCAGGATCGAATTAGCTGCGAATGCGGAGAACAGGGTGCTGAATGTCTGCTTACCATTCAGTCAAGGGGCTTTGGTTGGGCTCGCGCACGAAAGATGCTCGGTGTTAAGCGAGAGCTTCACCGAAGAGGGTACGGTGATGTATCTCGGTGTGCCTCAGGCGTATGTATCCCGCTTCCTGCCGTACCAGCAGAACCAGCGAACAACCTAGAGCTGTCAGCGCAGCTCTTCTGGTATGCGCCCTGGCTCCAGAATGCTGGTGCAACGCGGACAGCGTATCGCATCTTTGGCGATCGACTCTGCGCAATAGGGACAATCTTTCACTGCGGCCGGTTCTTCTTCCTCTACCTTCTTTCGCGCTACTTTGTTGATGCCCTTAACTAGGAAGAAGATGACCAGAGCTACCATCAGGAAGTTGATGATGGCAGCGATAAAGGCTCCATAGGTAAGCATAGCCGCATTATCGCCTGACCCCAAAGCAACCGACAGGCTGGCGAAATCATAACCGCCTGTCAGCAGTGAGAGTAAAGGAGTGATGAGGTCGTTTACCAGAGAATTGATGATTGCCGTGAAAGCCCCGCCGATGACAACCGCAACAGCGAGGTCTACAACGTTGCCACGAGAAACGAATTCCTTGAATTCATTGACGATCTTCATCGTATTCTCCTATCATCGATCAATATGCTAGATGATTGGCAGTAATTCTACAGGGTCCTGAGTAACGCGACAACCTTGCCGAGAATAGTGGCGTCAGTAGTGTAGATGGGGTCCATGGTCTTGTTCTCGGGTTGCAGGCGAATGCGATTTGATTCGCGATAGAAGGTCTTCACTGTGGCATCCTCATCGATTAGGGCAACGACGATGTCGCCATTATTGGCCGTTCTCTGTTCTCTCACGACCACAAGATCGCCATCTAGGATGCCGGCCTCAATCATCGATTCACCTTTAACGGTCAAGAGGAATGAGCAAGAGTCATCCACAAGCTGAGATGGCAAGGTAAAGGTGTCTTCGATGTTCTGCTCTGCAAGAATCGGTTCACCGGCAGCCACTCGACCAACGAGCGGTAGGGCAACGACGTTGGCATAGGGATCAGATTCCTCGGTCAAGCTATTAGACTCATCGGCTGTCAACTGGTCGACGATGACCAGCGCTCGAGCCGATGAGGCATCTCTACGGATGAAACCCTTGCATTCCAATGCCGAGAGGTGTGAGTGGACAGTCGATGATGATGAGAGACCAACAGCCTCACCGATCTCCCGCACGGTGGGCGGATAACCGTTCTCCATGGTGAAGCTGCGCATGAAATCTAAGATCTCTTGCTGGCGTTTAGTCAAAATCGCTGCAGGTACCATGTCGTCTCCATTCACTCTGTTGGGGGTATTGTAGGCTATTGAGGTAAAAAAATCAAACAAATGTTCGGTTTTCTCTTGCACCAAACAGTTGTTCGGTTTATAGTTAGCAACGAACAAGTGTTCGTAGATATAGATGTACTAAATATGTCACACAAGGTCGTAGTTAAACACGTAGAATCTATGGTGTACCAAGACGGGCTAAGGTTCAGAGTTAGGGGTGGAGATGAAGGAAATAGTAAACAGGAGCATGACGTACAGAGTCGAAGGAACGGCTGCCATAAAAGTACGATCAGCTTATATCTATGACCTCTCCGCAGCTGCGACTAGCGTTGAACAAGGACATCGCCCAGAACAAATCTTTGGTGAGCTGCTTAAGGGTGGCTCATCTGTCGTTCATGAGTTCAAAACCGGTACCGCACGGGGTATCCCAATCTCAGGAGCAACACTTTCTCATAAGTTGGTGTCACTTCTCGCGGCAATCGCTTTCACCTCAGCAGTCATCCTGATCACCAACCTTTTGTGAATCTCATCGCAATTTGTGATTGAAGCACAAGATGTAGTGTGATAACCTCATTGTGTTGTCAACAAATGGGGGATTTGATGCGTTGTCTTGTGTG
>JAAYYH010000062.1 GCA_012515495.1 Coriobacteriaceae bacterium
ATGCCGTTGCTCGTGCCCGACCGCCACTTGGTGCGCATCACCAGCCTTGATCAGGGGTTGGCAGGGATAACCAATATCGTCGCGCCTGCGCTGGGAATATTCTTCTATACAGCCTTTGGGCTTCAAATCGCCCTGTTCGCAGATGCCTTCGGCGCGCTTGTTGCCTGTGGGCTCTTGGCTTTAATCAGCATCCCCGATGTGCATATGGCTCGTGCTGATCGCACAGGCATCCTCAATGAGATAGTAGATGGTGTGAACGAGGTTCGCGAGCATCGCGGTTTGGGGCTGCTATTTGTCTTCATGGCTTTGGGCATCATCGCTTTCATGCCAATGGCTTCTCTGTTTCCGCTGATGACCTACTCACATTTTGGCGGTGACGGATATGACGCTGCCCTCGTTGAGGCGGTTTGGGGGATTGGCTTTGTTGTGGGTTCTATCGTGTTGGGTATCTGGGGCGGCGGCAAGCGACTACTGTTGCTGATCATGGTCTCGATCCTTATCCAGGGAGTGCTCACCTTTATCCTCGGCTTGATGCCGCGGGATAGCTTTGTCCTGTTTGTGGCGCTCTGCCTTCCGTTGGCAATCGCGGGAGCGTTCTTCAACGGTCCGATCAACGCGATCATCGCTCGAAAGATCAAGCCTGAGAAGTTGGGCAGGGTAATGGCGCTGATGGGAACGGTGATGTCGCTTTCGGCTCCCATCGGCCTGATGATCGCGGGACCGATAGCCGAGTACACGGGCGTACCATTCTGGTTCTTGGCCAGTGGCGTGGGGTTGGTTGCGATACCGATAATCGCGATGTTATTCCCCAGTATCCGCGCTCTGGATCGTGAAGAGGCTGTCTTTGGCCAAGAAGAAGCTTAGAGGCAAAGGCTGTTTGAAGCTCACAGATCACGTAGCACCAGTCCCACGGGGCAATGGTCGCTGCCATCTATCTCTGGCCACATGAAGGCGTCGGCGATATTCTCGGCCAAATCCTCTGAGACCAAGAAGTAGTCGATGCGCCATCCAGTGTTGTTGGCGCGCGCGTTACCCCTGAAGGACCACCAGGTGTAGGCATCGGTCTGATTGGGATAGAGGTGGCGGAAGCTGTCGATGAAGCCGACATCGAGCAGGGCCTGGAAATCCTCGCGCTCCTCATCGGAGAAACCAGCATTGCCGCGGTTAGCCGCCGGACGCTTGAGGTCGATCTCATTATGGGCGACATTGAGGTCTCCGCAGATGACAACAGGCTTGCTGGCAGACAGCTCAGAGACAAAGCGCGTGAAGGCTGCTCCCCAGGTTAGCCGTAGCCCAATCCGTGCCAGACCATCTTGGGCGTTGGGAGTATAGCAGCAGACAAGCCAGTAATCCTTGAATTCCACGGCACACAAACGGCCTTCTCTGTCCAGAACAGTGGGGTCGCCAATGCCAAAGCCTGCCGAATCTGCCGCAGTGATACCAAGGGTGTGGATGGTGCTCAGTGGCTGTTCCCTGCTGAAGACCGCTGTGCCCGCGTAGCCTTTGCGTTCGGCATAGCTCCAAACCTGATGGTAATTAGCTGGTATCTCCAGCTCTATCTGACCTTCCTGTATCTTGGTCTCCTGCAAGGCGAAAACGTCGGCATCCAACGCATTGAAGATGTCGTAGAAACCTTTCTTGACACTTGCGCGGATACCGTTGACATTCCAGGATATAAGTCTCATAGCGGGCCATTCCTCACTGTGCGTTGCGCTTATCGGGATGCTTGCCAGATGAATTGTACCATTGTCTCCTTGGTGGCTTTTCGTGGCGGTATAATGCTCTCTCGTTATCAGATCGACCTTGCTTTGACTAATTGGGGAGAACACATTGGGCGTTATTGAGCTAGTGATGATTGGCTTGGCACTGAGCATGGACGCGTTTGCGGTCACCGTCTCTGATGTCTTCGCGTATCCGCGAGCATCCCGTAAGCGCCTAGTGCTTCTGCCGATTGCTTTTGGCATATTCCAAGGTTTAATGCCTGTTCTGGGCTATGGGTTAGGCAGTCTGATCGCGGGCTTCTTTGAACAATTCGCGGGGCTCGTTTCTCTCCTCGTCCTCGGTTTTATCGGCGGCAAGATGATCTGGGAAGGTGCGCAGGCATTATGCACAAAAGGGTCGCCCATTGAGACTACTGTTAGTGGAGGCTCGACGGGTGCCCAGCTGACAGCGACAATCATAGTGGCGCAGGCAGTGGCGACATCTCTTGACGCTCTCTTCACTGGTGTGAGCCTCTTGGCTGAGGGAACGAACATCGTCATCGCGGCCGTGATAATCGCAACAGTGACGCTGCTGAGCTGTCTGGCGGCGTTGCTGGTTGGTAAACGCTTTGGGGTTCTGCTCGGCGACAAGGCGCAGATCATCGGCGGTGTCGTCCTGTTGCTGATTGGTTTGAAGGCATTTTTCTTCTGACTGCTTTTTCATCCAGGTAGTATAATCTCATTCGCAATTTCCAATGGAGTAAAGGAAAAGAAATGCCTAGAGTTAATCGGCAGCACTAGATGAGAGGGATACTGGATGCTATTGACGATCACGCTCGCTTTTTTCCGGAGAAGATCGCCTACCATCTTTCGTCGGGTGCGCCAGTTAGCGATAACAATCAAGGCGATAACCAATTAACCTATCAGCAGCTTATCACCTACGCGAATAAGCTGGCGTTCTATTTGCAGGAAGCCCTCAAAGATGATCACTCCCCGCTGGTGGTGTTTGGCCACAAGAGTCCATGGATGTTGATCTGTTTCCTGGCTTGCGTGAAGTCCGGGAGAGCCTATTGTCCCATTGATGTGTCTGTTCCTGTAGAGCGAGTCAGGGATATCATCATCCAAGCGGCCTCTCCGTTGGTTTTCGCTTTAGAGGAGCTCAAGGTGGCTCCTGCAGAATCTGTCACGATCACCGCAGCTGAGGTCATGGCCATTTGCACTGGTATGACAGCGGAGATTGACGGTACACATCGAGTGGGTAGAGACGACGTCTTCTATATCATCTTCACCTCTGGAAGCTCAGGCACCCCCAAAGGGGTTAAGATCACCACAGATTGCCTGGAGAACTTTGTCCGCTGGGCAGTCACTCTCGGAGACCTTGAAAGAATCGTGGAATCTCCAACGATCATCAACCAGGCGCCACTATCGTTCGATCTATCAGTGATGGATCTGTATCTTTCCTTGTATCTAGGTGGGACGATCTGGGCTGTTGACAGGGACACTCAGGACAATATGAGACGGCTGCTTGAA
>JAAYYH010000063.1 GCA_012515495.1 Coriobacteriaceae bacterium
CTCCGTCATCGAACCGGTCACCTCCTTACTGTTGCTTTTGATGCTCTTCGCTACCTTCGGTGCAATAGAAATCGAGCTCCAGCCCTGTCTGTTCATACACCGGGCATGTGGGACAGATGCAACCTCGCTTGACTGTTATACAGCTGCTGGCTCCCGTATCGTAAAAGCAATACCCCAGCGGCTCATCACAGTCAAAATATGAGGGGCAACTACTACAGACGCACAGTACCTCTGCCGCACTCCTGTCAATTGGCTTGCCCTTATCCTCTGTCATTTGATTTCCTCCTTATCCAAGATCGTTGCCATTGTCCATGATGATTTGGATTAGAGCATGACTCCTTCCACCTTGATAGCTGACGGATTCCAGATGCGTTGTAAGAGGTCAGGCATAGTGTCCCCTGCTCTAGTTGGGTTAATACGCTGCTATTTGGTACCATTATCCAGCTGGGGTAAGAGTAGCATGATAAGCGGATTGCGTGGCAGCTGTTATGATAGTTATATGCAGTAATGTGCGCTAATGTGCGGTTGTCACAATCATTTTTCAGACAACCAAGAAAGGTCTCCATGAGTGATATCCGTCCAACAGTATTCATCGATGCCGACGCCTGCCCGGTAACGTCTGAGGCTCTCTACCTTGCCCGCAAGAACGCTCTGCCGGTGGTCATCGCCGGTAATTCAACTCAGAATTTGGAGAACCACATCAAGCGTGGTGACCCCAGAGAACCAACAAAGGGATTCTGGGTGAGCACATTGCCGGTGATGGTTGGATCCGACTCTGCTGATTTCGCCATTGTTGAACGGCTTTCACCCAATGATATCGTGGTCACCCAAGATATCGGACTCGCCGCAATGGTGCTGGGACGCAACGCTCACGCAATCAGTGTCCGCGGCCGCGAGTTCTTAAGGGCTACTATCGATATCGAGATGGAGATACGTCATCTGGAGAAGAAGGCGCGTCGACAAGGCATGAGGACAAAAGGTCCGGCTGCTTTCACTGATGAAGACCGAGAGCACTTCGTCGCAAACCTGCAACGGATGATTGATAAGGCATTGAAAGCGAGCTGATGGCCTGCCAGGCAAACTCGGCCCTTGTCTCTACGCTAGACTCTTGGCTGCGTTTGGATAAATCACCTACGACCAGCTCACAGCAACTCAGACTTCTCCAGCCATTCCTGCTCCAACTGTTCTATCTGCCCTCTAAGCTCTCGCTGCCGCTCCCCTAAGACAATCAGATGCTGAAAATCTGAAGGATCAGCTTCGTGCATCTCCTGGGTGAGTTTGGAATCCTTATCCTGTAGCGTATGCAGCTTGCGCTCAATTGAGCTTATCTGCTTGCGCAGCTGATGACTATCGATGTTAGCTGAAGCAACGGCCACATTATCCTGCTTTGCAGCTTGTTTGCCTGATTGGCCGCTACCGACAGACTGCCTGTTGCTGTCAGACTGCCTACTTATGGTTGATTTTCTGTCATTCAGCAGACGCAGGTATTCATCGACACCACCGGGTACATGTCTCAACCTGCCATCTAAGAGGGCAAACTGGTCGTCTGTTACCCGCTCGGTCAGATAGCGGTCGTGGCTGACAAGGATGATCGTTCCCGGCCAGCTGTCCAATAGATCCTCCATCACCGCCAACATATCGGTATCCATGTCGTTACCGGGTTCATCTAATATCAGAACGTTGGGTTCTTTGAGAAGTGTGAACAGCAGCTGCAAGCGACGCTTCTGACCGCCGCTTAAGTCACAAATCCGAGAATTCAGGTGACTGCGCTCGAAACCCATGCGCTCCAATAATTGCGCTGGACTAAGGTTCTTACCATCAACCAGATAGTAAGCCTTGCATTCAGATAAAACCTCACGTACGCGGTCGTCAGCCAGTGACTCCAGTTCGTCCAAACGCTGGGAAAGATAACCAAAACGCACGCTTGCGCCAATTCTCACCTCACCACTGGTGGGTGCGAGGCTGCCGGTGATAACCTGAAGCAGCGTACTCTTACCGGCACCATTGTCGCCCAAGATACCAATGCGGTCTCCCGGACCAATGATCCAGTCGATGCCATTGAGCACATTCTCCCCGCAAACAAACGCTACCTTCACACCTTTCAAATCTACGACCTGCTTGCCCAATCGGGTCATAGCGGCCTTCTTAAGCTCAATAGGATTATGCACTGGTGGCTCATTTGCAATCAAGTCTTGAGCAGCCTGCACACGAAACTTGGGTTTGGTTGAACGTGCCTGTGCTCCACGCGCAAGCCAAGCGAGTTCTTTGCGCGCCATGTTGCGTCGCTTTTGCTCCACCTTGCGAGCCAATTCGTCACGCTCAACACGCTGCTGGATGTACGCTGAGAAGCCACCTTCAAACGATTCAACCAATCCATCGTGTACTTCCCACATACCCTCGCAGACCTCGTCTAAGAACCAGCGGTCATGAGTGACTACCAAAAGGGCACCGCAACCCATAGTCCAGCGTGACTTGAGATGCTCGGCAAGCCAGGTTATGGCCTGCATATCCAAATGATTGGTGGGCTCATCAAGCATCAACACATCCCAGCTACCTATCAGCAGGCGCGCAAGGTCCACGCGTCGGCGCTGCCCGCCACTGAGCTCCCCCACCAAAGCGTTCCAGGGCACATCACCCAACAGGGAGTCGATAATCGATCGGGTGTTGCGATTGGTCGCCCAAGTGTGTTTTGGCTGAACACCGACAACAGCGCTCTCGACTGTATCTGTATCTATAAGATCATCGGACTGTTGTAAAATCCCTACCGTACTATCACTGCGCTTTGTCACTTCTCCAGAATTGGGAATCAGTATTCCGGCTAGAACCTGCAGTAGTGAGGACTTCCCATCGCCGTTACGACCAACTACACCTATACGATCGCCGCTGTTCACCCCCAACGAAATGCCACCCAGTACCAGTTTGGCGGGGTACTCGAGATGAACTTCTTTGCAGTTGATCAGAACAGCCATCATTTTCCAGACCGACGATTGGGCTTAAGCGCTCGCTAATCAGCGATACTTGAGCCAGTGATAAGCAGATTGTCTGTTTTACACGTAAACGAATAAGATTCTTGCTTAGGCCATATTCAAGTGTGAGAGAATACCATCAGCTGAATAGCGCAAGGAAGCCTATAAACAGGCAAGAGTCTCCTTGGCTTTCGGAATGGTGCAATCAGAGAGGACCCCATAGTAGAGGATATGAAGACCAATAACTCCACTGACAATGACGGTCAAGAGACAGTCTCCCAACATGACTCAAGACGGCAAGCCATCGCGCAGAAGCTTCAGAACATCAACGAGTACACGCTAGGCGAAGAAGTTGCCAACTCCATAACCCACGGGATTGGTATCCTGCTTTCGATTGCTGCTTTGGTTTTGTTAATCCTTGCCGCCCAGAACCACGGTGGTGGCATCAGATTGATTGCGGCTGTGGTCTTTGGGGCAACGCTAATTCTTGAATACACCAACTCCACGCTCTATCATGCTTTCCCTTGGCCCAATGTCAAGCGAATCTTCAAGATATTGGACCATTCATCAATCTACCTGCTCATAGCTGGTACCTATACTCCATTCACACTCATCACCCTCTCCGAAGCCGGAGGTACGTGGATGACCGCAGTGATCTGGTCGCTGGCAGTAGTTGGTGTTGCGCTGGAGGCCTTCTGGGTGTTTAGACCGCGCTGGCTGGGAGCCTTGATATACCTCTGCATGGGCTGGTTAATCATCTTCAAGGTTGAGGCTCTGTTGCAGCTACTTGATCCAACTGGGGTCATGCTGCTCTTCGCTGGTGGGATCTGCTATTCACTTGGAATCATCTTCTATGTGATGAAGAAAATCCGCTACATGCATTCCATCTGGCATCTCTGGGTGTTAGCCGGAAGCATAGTGCATTTCCTCTGTGTGCTGCTCTACGTTCTGTAGCTAAAAACCGATACCTAGTGCTGTCTATTAATCGTCCTCGGATTTCGATCCAAAAGCTACGGCAACGGCATCCAGCCGCTCCTCGATTGCCTTGATGCGCTTGATCAACTCATAATCTTGCATTGAGGAGGGCGCCTGACCCGAAACGGATTGTTGCTTCAAGTCGATTGCCTGATCCCGCGCTGAATCCACATCTACCTGCTTCCCTGTTCCAAGCTGTTCGGTGCTTTCATGGCCAACTCGTCTTCGGCCGCGCACAAACTTCAGATAACCAAGCCCGATTGTGACGATAAGCGCAAAGGTGACCACCACAAGTCTGATGGGAGAGCTGCCGGAAAAGACTGCCCAGCCCGCACCATATACCATGGTGAAGATCCCTCCAAGCAAAAGACCATTGGAAAGCACCCTTAATTGCTCGGCCCTGATAAGAGAGATGCTCATCACCAGCGTAGCGAAGATCACCAAGATGATACTGGACGTCCTTGCCCAATCGCGGGTCTCGAGCTCCGATGTCTCCGAGAGTTGCGCGATTTCATCTTGGATTGCGTCATATTCTGCTTGCTCGACTGGACTTAAATCCTTGTCAGCAGCTGATTTGACTTGGTAGCTGTCAAGCTGACGATAGAGCTCCTGTATCTGTTTATCGTATCGTTCAGCAGGAGATGGAAGAAAGGTGTTGGTGCCAACCCCTACCAAAGCGACCACCATCAAACCGAGGAAGAAAGAGAAGATGATCTGTAAGGTGCTATTCATCTGGTCCGTTGCTGTAGTCATAGCAACCTCCTTGCCGCTAAAGGGAAAGTCTACGCTTTCAAGAGCTCGTAAAAAAGCCTCTGCTCTGCCACCATTCTATAGCGAAACGAGACCGAATAACAGAACAGATACTATGATGTCGCCAAGGCAAACCTCTGGCAGATGCCTGATAGCGATACCTCAGTCAATTAAATAGGGAATCATCACAACGGCAATATCCTTGCGACCCAACAATGCTGTTTCCAAAAAAATCGAAGTCTGATTGTGTAACGTGTAGTGCCACCATTTGCGTACCATCAGTTGCGGCATCACGATTGTCAATGTCTGATGGTCCTGTAGATTAGCGGCATAGTCATCAACATGTTTGAGCAACACTTCGTTGACGTTTCGATATGAGGTCTCATCGATTACCAACGGCAGGTCAAGCCGCAGATCCCGATACTCTTGTTTGAGCTTCTCGGTTACCGCGCTGTTAGTACTCACGTGGTAGACCTCAAGCGTCCCTCCTAATCCCAGAGCATAATTCAAGGCTTTGACAAACGAGCGGTTTATGGTTTGTAGCGGTACGATCACATGATTTCCAGGAATGCGCTTGAAGACCAGGTTTCGTGCGTCGATGATGCTAAGGGTAAGGTCGTCTTTGACTCTGTCATAGTGTTTCTTGATTCTCATCATCAGAAACGTCAGTACTGCTATAGCTAAAAGAGCCATCCAGGCTCCCTGAGTGAATTTCATGCTGCCGATGACGATACAGACAATGCCGGTGATTATCGCTCCCGAACCATTGATAATAGCCTTATGTCGCCAATTACCGGTCTTCTTGGTTATCCAGTGTTTGAACATACCGGCTTGGGCTACAGTGAAGGATATGAACACGCCAACTGCGTAAAGGGGAATCAACCGATGAGTATCAGCCTCGAAGAAGATAACCAACAAGATGGAAGCTGCAGTTGCGAAGATGATGCCATTTGAGAACACCAGTCGAGTACCCTTGTCAGCAAAGCGATGCGGCAGATAGTGATGCGCGGCCATTAAAGACATCAATTGCGGCAGTCCGTTATAGGCGGTATTAGCCGCAAGTAGCAATATCAACGCTGTAGCTATCTGAACAACATAGAACATGGCACTGCCAGAACCAAATACAGCCTGAGCGATCTGGGCAACCACCGTGATGTTGGACAACGGAATCACCTGGTAGAGTGCCGCCAACAAACAGACACCACCAAAGATCACAAATACAATCCCGCCCAATAGGACCATGGTCTTCTTGGCATTCTTTTGCGATGGCTCCTTGAAGTTGGGCACACTGTTACTAATAGCCTCTACCCCGGTAAGCGCTGAGCAACCAGAGGAGAAGGCTCGCAGGAACAAGAATAGCGTCAGGTCCTTTGCCGGTTGAGCGAACGTAACTTCGATATCCACCGGTGTACCTAAGAAGAATGCCTTGCCAACGCCAGTGATGATCATCACAAGAATCGCCACGATGAAGAAATAGGTGGGTAGTCCGAAGATAATCGAGGCTTCGCGTATACCGCGGAGATTGCCCAACATCAGCAAGATTATGAAAACAATGGTTACAGCAACTTTGAACGGGGCCAGATCGGGAAAAGCTGAGACAATTGCTGCCGCTCCCGAAGCCGCACTTACCGCCACGGTTAAAACGTAGCCAAAGATCAGAGCAGAACCTGAGACTAATGAGGAAATCGGACCAAAATTGTCACGGGCGACGCTGTAGGCACCGCCGCCTTCAGGGTAGATATCAATCGTCTGTCGGTAACAGAGGATCAAGATGAAGAGCAAAGCGATGATTACCCCAACGACGCCGAACATCGGAGAAAAACTCAACAGGCCCAAGACAGGTACAAAGACCAACAGTATCTCTTCACACGCATATGCCACTGAAGAGATGGCATCACTTGAAAGAATGGGCAATCCCCACTTGATGCTATAACGCTCCGACTCCTGCGCTGAGTCACCAAGAGCTTTGCCCAGAAGCGCTGACTTCAGGGCTTTGAAAGTACCCGGCATTCTTGCACACTTTCAAGAGACTGCAATGTTGATACTAACCGGTTGCCAGTATCGATGACAGCGCATTATATTCCCGTCGCCACCGCATAGCAATAGTCTCTTTTCAGAACGCCATCACGATACCCTTATCGTCGGTATACAGAGAGCTGAGACCATTGGTTTGGACAACGAGTATCTCCTTGAAGGTGTGCTTTTCTTTGACGGCATCAACCAGCTGTTGGGCTAATACTGGGTTAAAGCAATGCGTGATGACCAAGGTCTCACCTTCAGTTTTCTTGCCACTCTTCTCTATATAGGAGACCATTGTCTTGATTATCTGCTTTGCTCCCCTCACCTTATCGAAAAGCGCGATGGTGCCTTTTTCATCGGCACCCATTACCAGCTTGATGTTCAAGACGCTGATCAGCTTACCTTGAATCTTAGGGAGACGACCGTTCTTCAACAGGTTGTCATATCTGTCCAATACAAAGTAGGTCTTCATGGTGCTGATGAAGTTATTTATCGTCTCAATTATCTGACCTCTCTCCAGACCGCTATCAATGAGCTCGCGCAGTTTTACGGCTATCAGCACTTCACCCGCTGTCGCGCTTTTAGAATCAAAGATGTGCGTTTCGATATCGCGTTCTTTTCGGGCGAGAGATTCCCCGATCACCGCGCTTTCGTACGATCCAGAGAGCTGGCTGGACAAGGTAATGACAAAAGAATCCTGGGCATCCAGCATCGCCTTCTTGTACAGTCCAGAGGAAGGAGCCGCCGAACCTACCGGCTCAGTGCAGGCTTTCATCTCAGCCATGAAAGCCACCAGGTCAAGATTCTCGTCGTCGAGATACTCCTTTTGCCCAAGTCGGAGGGTCAAGGGTACTGAGACCACATTCAACCTTTCCCTGAGCTGCGGCGTCATATCGCAACTACTATCCGCTATGATTGTGCGTTCCATGATCGCCACTCCTTAAGTCACCTTTACCTGATGTCGGATTTCAGATAATACCTGACAGGTTTTATCTTGGCTACCTGATTATCTCTGTAGTTTAAAACTAACTTATTCACAAAGACAATCCTCAATCATCAAATAGCCAGTGGCGTCAATGCTCAAAGTGGCATCAGTGCTCAGGCTTGATCTTTTGGCGTGTAAATTCGCAGGTGCCTGAGCCTAGGCTTTCTATCTCGATGGCATCGCCAACATGGATATCTCCGTCGTTCAAGGCAACGAAGAATACGCCTTCCTTAGGAAAGATACAGTCGCCTGCTTGATAATAGATCGCGCACTTCTGATGACAGATCTTACCAATCTGTGAGAGCTCTAAGCGCACATCACCAAGGCGCAGTCTGGTGCCAAGTGGTAAGGTTAATAGATCAATATCTTTCGTTGTGATGTTCTCGGCAAAATCACCTTCCTTGACATCGAGGCCCATAGCCTGTGCCTTCTGGATGGACTCCCATGCCAAAAGTGATACCTGGCGATGCTCGAATCCAGCGTGTCCGTCACCTTCGAGACCACTTTGGGCTACTACGTGCGCAACTCCAAAAGAAACTGGAGTCTTTCGCCCGCCTTTGCGTTGTGACGTGTTGATTGAAAGTATCGTTCCCGCCATCATGCTACCCCTCTATCACTGATGTCATCTTTGGGTTTTTGTAAACCCTCGATTCGAATGCCATTTTTCTGCGCATAGTCCCATAAGGCAGCGTGAATAGCCTCTTCTGCCAAGAGCGAGCAGTGAACCTTAACCGGGGGCAGTCCGTCGAGAGCTTCCATGACGGCCTTATTGGTCACACGTAATGCTTCCTCGACTGATTTACCCTTGATCATGGTAGTCGCAACAGAGCTGGTGGCGATAGCAGCACCACAGCCAAAGGTCTTGAACTTGGCGTCTTGGATAACCCCTTCGTCATCGATATCCAGATAAACGCGCATGATGTCACCGCACATAGCATTGCCCACGGTGCCGCAGCCACTGGCATTTTCTATCTCGCCTACATTACGTGGATTATTGAAGTGATCCATAACTTTCTCGGAATAATTCATTGCCATTGAATATCTCCTTTTCGATTTGAAGACTGCATAGCTTATTCTTTCTCTTCTCGATTCCTGCTTACCCTGTGGATTGTCATCACTACTCTCCACTTCATTGACGTTCTAACTGTTTTGGACACCAGCTAGTGCTTCAATAAGCGAAACGCTGTCATATGCCTTGAAGTCTTCCCATAACGGGCTCATCATCCGCAGATTGCCGATGACCTGTACCAAAGAATCCACGGCGTAGTCGATATCTTCATACGATGTAGTACGACCCAGTGTCATTCGCAATGATCCATGTGCAATCTCCTGTGGCAAACCGATGGCCAGCAGCACATGGCTGGGATCAAGCGAGCCCGATGTACAGGCCGAACCGCTGGAGACGCATATACCGCGACTAGCCATCTGCAACAACATACCCTCACCTTCGATGAACTCAAAGCTGATGTTGATATTATTGGCGAGGCGATGGGTGGCATGCCCGTTAAGGCGGCTATAGGGTATTTCCGCCAAGATCCTCGCAATGGCATGATTGCGTAGCTGAGTCTGCCGGTCGTGCTCCTGCTGACGCTCCGCGCTTGTCAGTTCAACAGCTTTGGCGAAACCTACTATCCCAGAAACATTCTCGGTACCACCGCGCCGACCTCGCTCCTGCCAGCCGCCTTCAATCAGGTTAGTCATTGCTATACCCTTGCGAGCATACAACAAGCCAACACCCTTGGGTCCATTGATCTTATGAGCCGAGGCTGAGAGCAGATCGATACCTAAGGTTTGAACATCGATTGCCTCGTGACAAAACGCCTGCACGGCATCGGTATGGAAAAGTGCCCCGTGATCATGTGTGATGCGCGCCAGTTCAGCGATTGGCTGGATGGTGCCAATCTCATTGTTCGCGAACATGATGGACACCAGAATGGTGTCCGATCGTAAGGCTGCCTTAAGATTGGCTGAGTCAACCATGCCGTTTCTGTCTACGGGCAAGTATGTGATTTCAAAGCCGATTTTTTCAAGTGCTTGGCACGTGTGTAGTATTGAATGATGTTCAATAGCCGAGGTGATTATATGCCTGCCTTTTTTAGCGTTTGCCTGCGCTACGCCTTTGATTGCCCAGTTGTTCGCTTCGCTGCCACCACTAGTAAAGTAGACTTCGGCTTCAATGGCTTTCAGCTCAGTCGCTATTGTGCAACGTGCTCGTGCGATTGTATCGGACGCAGCTTGTCCCAAGGGGTAGATGGAAGAGGGATTACCAAACTGTTCTGTGAAATAGGGCAACATCACTTCGAGGACTTCTCCAAGTACAGCTGTGGTTGCTGCGTTGTCCAGGTAGATTGTCTTCATTCTCTGATCCTCATTCTCTGTGATTCGCGCATAATATAGAAACTCAAGCTCAGCAATGTCTAGTACGTTGCTTGACATTAAGATACTGTCATATCTTGAATTGTCAAGTAATTTACTAGACTTTTTTTGTTCTTTACCTTATCGTACTGGTTGACGCTATAGGGCTCTGCAGGTAGTTGGTTATCCAA
>JAAYYH010000064.1 GCA_012515495.1 Coriobacteriaceae bacterium
CGCGCGAGTTGCGCCTGGATGGAGATCACCGCGAGAGAGTCACCGCCTCTGTCAAAGATGTTGTCAGAGAAACTGATATCAGATGTGCCCAGCACACGTTCGATCGTCCGCAGAAAACGACGCTCACTCACGCTCATCAGCTTCTTGGTATTGTTCCTACTTGCGCCATCCTTGCTATCAAAAACCTCGCTTGAACGACTAGTGGATCTGCCAATGCTCTGAGGATCTGGCAGAAGCGCACGATCCACCTTACCGTTAGCCGTCATCGGTAGCGCATCAAGATAGATGAAATAGACAGGGACCATATACGAAGGCAGATGCGCTGCGAGTGTCTTACGCAGCTGTGCGGTCTCGGGAACAGCCTTGCCGGTGATGTAGGCGATGAGCTGCTTGCTCTCCCCTTCGCCTATCACGACAACGATCGCCTCTTCGACGCCCTCGACTCTGCAAAGCTGCGATTCGATCTCGCCCGGCTCAATGCGTAAACCACGGATCTTTACCTGATGGTCCACTCGACCAGCGATGAAGATCTCGCCCTTTTCATCGAAGCAGCAGATATCGCCCGACCTGTACATCATCGAACCTGGACGGAATGGATCAGGTAGGAAGCGTGTGCGGGTAAGCTCATCTCGGCCGATGTAACCAGGTGACACACCAACACCGCTGATATATGCCTCGGCGAAAGTACCGAGGGGAACCGGCATAAGCCCCTCGTCGAGGAGGTACACGCGAGTATTGGCGATAGGGTATCCAATGCTCACGTGGTCAGATGAGCTCATATCCTGAAATGACGTATAAACCGTCACTTCGGTTGGCCCGTAGCCATTCTTGATTCGCGCGTTCGGCATTAGCCGCTTGCAGGCACGAACAAGTGGAAGCGGTGGCTTCTCCCCTGCGAGAACCACGGTACCAAGACGCTTCGCCGCTTCTTTGAAGGCGGTGTCACGTATCATGATCTGCATACGCGAAGGTGTCGTTTGTAGATAATCGATCCCTTCACGCTGTATAAGATCGGCAAGCAGGCGCGGTTGACGAAGCTCGTCATCGTCAGCCAGAACGGTTCGACAACCGTAGGTCAGCGGCAGCAAAGCATCCGCAACGAAAATATCAAATGACATCGTAGTCACCGAAACCGCTGTCCACGATGGATCGAAGCCGATACAGGTCGCCATTGCGTCGCGGAGATTCGCAACACCTTTTAGCGTGATACGGCTGCCCTTTGGTGTTCCCGTAGAACCGCTGGTATAGATTATGTAGGCCAGATCGTCTTCGCATGCCGCAACGCATCTGCTGCGCCTCTCAGCACGAAGAGCCGCAGCGTCCAGCGAGATACACGAAGTCAGAGCGTTATCAACCAGTACTACCCGAACTCCCCCAAGTATGCTGGCGAGATTCTCTTCTGCGGCATCGGCAACAGCAAAGCCTCCGCAGGCATCAACGACCTTCGCATCGGTAATCAAAAGACTTGCGCCACTGTCAGAGATCATCAGAGCGATACGCTCGGTGGGATACGTTGGGTCAACAGGCAGATAGGCCGCCCCCGACTTGATGATACCGAATATCGTTGGGAGTAACGCAGTGCTACGGCTCATCATAACCGCAACAAGTACACCGGGAGCCGCTCCAGCTTCAGCCAACGCACAGGCTATGCGATCCGCCTGTTGATCGAGCTCAGCGAAACTAAGCCGTCCGTCATAAGCTACAACAGCCTCGTCTTCCCTGCGTGTATCGGCCAGCTCCTCAATCCATTCCGACAGGGGCTTCATGCAATATGATGTATCGGTATTCGAGAATACACGAGTGACCAGATCCAGCTCTTCGGGAGGTAGAACGCAACTTTGACTGAGCGGATTGTCGGGGCAAGCGAACAGCGTCTCGACTGTATGGACGAAACGATCGAGCAGGCGGTGCGCTCGCTTGCTCGAATAGAGACCTCTATCGTACTCAAGGCGGCATTCCAGACCGGTTGACGTTTCGTAGACGAACAAGGTCATGTCCAGCTTAGAGGTTCCTGTGCTGACGAATTGAGGTGAGACAGCCTGCTCGTCAAGGATAAGTTCGAGGTCATTTTTGCCGAATACCAACATCACGTCGAAGAGTGGGTTGCGACCCCACTCGCGTTTGATTACCGAATCAGAGACGATTCGATCGAAAGGATAGTCCTGATGGGAAACAGCTTCACCCAGTGAACGATTCACTTCCCCAAAACAAGAACGGATACTCTGACCGTCAGCGAAATGACACCTGACGGGAAGCGTGTTGATGAAAGCTCCCGCCATATGCTGCAGGACGGTTTGGGTTCTACCGGAAACAGGGATACCTATCACGATCTCATCCTGCAAAGCCATTCTCGACAACACAAGCCCGAACGCGGTCATCAGAGCAGTGGTGACAGTCGCCTTCTCGTCTCGGATAAACGAGTTCAGCGTTTCAAGTCTCGCATGGGGAATACTCAGCTCGCAGACCGCACCCTTGCGTTTCCCCGTTCGTGGATGATCTGTCGGAAGGGCAAGTAACGGTACGCCCCCTGCTAGCTGGTCGCGCCAATACGTCGCTTGACCGTCCATGGCACCAGAGGCAAGGCGGCCCTCCTCCCAGGTGGCGTAATCCTTGTAGTCGACTGTCAGAGGTGGCAGCGTGTCACCTCGATACAGCGAGGAGAAATCCTCTATCACAATCTCGAAACCAGCCTGATCACAGATTGCGTGGTGGAAGTCAAAGAGCAACGCATGACGCTTGGGAGTGCGGATGGATACGAGCCGCATCAGCGGTGCCTCGTGTACGTCGAAAGGTCGTACCTGCTCTTTTGCGCATGCGGTGATTCGGTTATCCGGACACGTGACTGACTCAAAAGGCAGGGAGGTCACTTTGTGGATCTGTTGCACGACATTCCCGTCGTTCACAAGAAGCGCTGTACGTAAAACCTCGTGACGTTTTATCAGGGCATGCAGGGCCTCGCGTAGTCGATCCTCATCCAGTGATCCTTCAAACACAAACAACGATGGCACATTATAGACAACTGATCCCAAGTCTCCACTGGCCGCTACCAACATGCGTTTCTGCGTGGCTGAAGCAGGATGATACTTTCGCGCTACGACAGGTCTGATCAGCTTGCGATACCCAGCCTCGGCACGGTCAATGAGTGCTGCGCAGGCGACAAGGGTTGGATCGCGATAGACATCAGAGAGGTCTATGTCTACGTCGAAGACGTCTGCTACTTCGGCAATCATCCGTACAATCGAAAGAGAATCACCGCCAATCTCGAAGAAATGATCGCTGCGACCCACAGCCGATACATTGAGAATTTTTTCCCACAGCCGAGCAAGGGTTTGCTCTGTGGCCGTTTCTGGCGCAGATACCACAGCCTGCTCTCGCTGAGGTTTTGGCAATCGCCGGACGTCAAGTTTCTCACTCGCTGTTAGGGGTAGCTCATCGAGTGCCATGAAGTAGGTGGGGACCATGTAAAAAGGCAGCGTCTCAGAAAGCTGCGCTTTCAGCTCGTAAGCCGGTGGAACATCATCACCTACCACGTAACCGCACAGGCATTTACGACCGTCAGGCTCCTCATGGGCAATCACTGCCGCGGACCTCACGCCGTTTATCTGCAACAGTCGGTTCTGGATCTCTCCGAGTTCGACGCGGTATCCGCGGATCTTCACCTGCTGGTCGATCCTGCCGAGGAATTGGATCTCACCGCGTGGATACCAACGAGCAAGGTCACCCGTCCGATAGAGGCGATCTCCCTCGATGAACGGCGACACCACGAAACGGTCGAAGATCAACCCGTCGCATGCCACGTACCCACGACCAACCCCAGCACCGCCGATATATAACTCTCCAGGAACACTTATGGGTACAGGATTCATGTGCGCGTCGAGGATATAGACACGTACACCATTCATCGGTCGTCCGATGTTCACGTCCACACAATCCGTGACATCGCAGCTGGTAGCAGCGATAGTCGCCTCTGTCGGCCCGTAGAAGTTCGTGATCTTGGCTGACGTTGCCTGTCGGATGCGCTGCAGCAACTCGGGTAAAAGGACATCAGCACCGAGACCGATCTCCCTCAATCCTCGCAAGGTATGGGCACCTGCCTGAGTCGAGAGGATCATCTCCATGCGACCCGGGGTGACCATCATCAGATCAACGCCCTCGCTGACAATCAGATCAGATAGCTCCTGGGGAAAGTCCGCCTGACGCTCGTCGGCAACCACGAGCGTACGCGGGGAAAACAACCCAATGGCCGCTTCCATGACATTGATGTCAAACGATATCGGCCCAACACATAGCATCCTGCCGCCTGTGGTACGACTCCAGACCTTGCGCATGGAAAGCACAAAATGGGCAATACTCGAATGCTCGATGGCCACGCCTTTAGGCTTCCCTGTCGATCCCGACGTATAGATGATGTAGGCGAGCTGTCCAAGATCAGGTAACTTCAGCTCCATTCCGGCAGAGGCTGTCGCGGTTCGAATACGACTGCCAAGCGCATCCGATACCCTAGCGGAAGCCCAATCGATGACCTGTCCCGGATCCATGTTTATCACTGAGACATCGTCTACAGGATTATCGAGCTCCAAGTCCCCGAGCTCTCCTTTGCCTGTAATCACGAAACGCGCACCCGACTCGGCAAGCATGAAGCGCACACGCTCTTCTGGCAGCGCTTTGTCGATGGGCATAAACGCCGCTTGGGCCTTGAGGATGCCGAGCATCGCTGCGAAGTAGACATCGCTGCGTGGCAGAGCGAGCGCGACCACGTCGCCAGGCGTGGTGCCCACGTCCATAAGCTTTGCAGCGATCTCGTTGGCTGCGGCATCTAGCTGCGCGACAGTCCATGTTCTCTTCCGATAAACCAACGCAGCGCTGTGAGGATCATCGGACACGCGGCGGTTCCACAGACTCACCAGATCAGTGCGGGGAAACCCGTCGTCGGTATCGTTGAACGCGAAAAGCACCTTATCGCGTTCGTCGGATGAGAGCATATCGAGCTCATGGAGGCGCTTTTCAGGATGGCTGATCGCATCGGCCACAAGATTACATAAATGCTCGTGGATAAAATCGACTTCCTTGGCGGCGAATAACGGAGTCAGGTAATCGTAATCGAGCACAAACTTTCCGTTGTTCTCGCGGTCATTCCAGTGGATGTTGAGCGACGATGCTTGGTGGCCGCTAAAATGCCAGCGACCCTCGTAAGTGAAAAAGCGTTTGCTCAGTTCGAATGTTCCCACCTGATAAGACAGCGAGATATCAAAAAGCTGTGTGATATCGTCGCGCTTCTCATGCAGCTTCCGCATCAGCAGATCGTATGGGTAGCGCTGGTGTTTGAGTACCGAGAACCATTCGTTGGAGATCCCCTCGGCAAATTCGAGGAATGTCTGCTCATTATCAACCGTCACGCGAATGGGAACCGTACTGACATACATTCCAAACCGTTCGCTGGATCCCGCAAACGTGCGGTTGGAGACCGGTGCGCTCACTACAAGATCGTCCTTGCCGAGTACGCGGTTGAGATAGACAGAGAACGTCGCGAGCAGCAGTGTGAAAACCGAGACACGCTGCTCAGAACAGAAGCGCCGGACGGCCGCGGAAAGGTCAGCCGAAAGCACATAGGCTTTTCGCTTGGCTTTCGTGCTGAAGTAATCCGTAGTCCGAGGTTTAAGCAGTGTGGCTTCGGGGAAATCGGAGAACCGCTTGAGCCAGTACGCCTCGTTGTACGCGCAGCGCTTCGACTCCATGTACCTGCGTTCCTCCTCGACGTACTCAAGATACGAGACGGGCGAACGGCGAATCGGCTCCTCTCCACAAAGCAAACGGTCGTAGTCCTCCATGATCTCGTTAGCCAAGACGATGAACGAGACACCATCAGAAACGATATGGTGCATCTTGACATACAGATAACCCTCATCAGGAGCGGTCTTAGCCAAGGCGAAATAGTACAAGGGGCTGTCAATCAATGACATGGGAGCCTGCGTCTGGCGGATATCCCATTCGTATAGTCCTTTTACTCCTACATCGCTGAAGTCAAGTCGGTCGATGTGCACAGGACGATACGGAGTAACATATTGGACGGGCTCACCGTCATGCAGACGGATACGAAGCCGCAACGACTCGTTCGCTTCCACAAACAACTGAACAGCTCGATCGAGAAGGTCGAAATCGAGTTTACCGCGGATTTTCAGTGTACCGGCGTTGTTCCACATACTCGTCCCCGGATGGGATTGCTCAACATGCCAGATACGGTACTGCGGATGGGTCAGAGGATACCATTTTGTCGCGCGGGCCTGCTCGAACTCGTTCTCGCCAACTGCTGCCGCGTCTCCTGTTGCGGCTCTGATCACACTTCCGTGCTCGCTCATAACGCCACCCTTCTTCGCTCGGCTTGTGTGAGCAGCATTTCGACTTCTATCTTCTGCGCGCGAAGGACACCTGAACAGCGCTTTGGCAAGCAACCGCATACCGCAGCCGAGTACCCGTGAGGCACGGCGACTGGATGAGTACCGATACTTTCTGGCAGCGAGGCATCCCGTAGACCGGCTATACCCACACCTTTCCACTTGAGTATGCTCTCGGTACGTGCCCAGAAATCGTAGAAGGCCACTACCTTGTCCGGAGACGTGGTCCATGCCTCGTATTCATCTGGCGACATGATCTTACGGGCGATCAGGTCGACATCTCGACCCCATTGCTGGATGTCGACTCCCAGAGGATTCTCGTCGATACCGACGAGAACAAACGGTCCCGAGTGGCTGATGTTGAACTCAATGATCTCGCCACTGACACAAAGCATCGGTTTGCCATATTTCCCGAAGAAGCGATCGCTCTTACGCACTTTAAGATTTCGGTCCTCAAGCAGCGCCCACGCCAGCAGCACCTCGGATAGCGCCATGCACGTGCGCTGCTGAGCCACACGACAACGCTTCATGCGAACACTCTTCTCTTCGGGCATAGTATCAAGAGCCGCATGGATGAGGCGACATTCACAGTCGGGCGTTGCCTGCGCAAGATAGATGTTCACGACCGCCAATCCCTACGCCGCAGCCGCTTCCAAATAACACACGATATCATTAACCGTCAAAAACCCGCGGATGTCTTTCTCGGGAATATCCATATCGAATTCCATCTCGAATGCGCATACCAATTCTACGAGCTCAAGGGAGTTGATTCCCAGATCGCCGAGAACATCAGTGTCGAGTGTGATCTCCAGATCGTCGCGCTGGATGTAACCGCCGATTATCGCTTTGACACGATCAAACATATCTCATACCCTCCAAGTTCCCCACCAACAAGAACCGCTTTACCTTACGCGTCGTCGTTTTCTCGAATGGCTTTGTATGAAGGACATAGGCAGCCACCCTCTTATAATACACAAGCTTTCGGTTCGATTCCTTGATCTCGCTGCGGATCCTCTCCTCGGCGACCGCAAGGGCCTCGGGCTCGTCGGCCGACAGATCCAGCGACTCGAAATCAGGCACGATATGCGCCACAAGGTGCTCGGATCCATTGCCCGTTTCGGCACCGGCAACCACAACGGCCTCTGCTATTGATTCACAGGAGACTAAACAACGCTCGACCTCCTGTGGCATGATATTCTTTCCGTTGCTCAACACGATGATATCTTTACAGCGACCGGTGATATAGAGGAATCCATCCTCATCGACTCTTCCCAGATCACCCGTCGGAAACCATCCGTCAACAAGCACATCGTCTTTTTCGTCAAGATAGCCAGACATCACCGAAGCGCCTCTGACCCAAATCTGGCCGTCATCGTCGATGCGGACCTCGGCACAGGAGACAATCCGCCCGATTGAATCGTCTTTATACTCGTTGTTCCTGTTAACCGAAACGATTGGGGAGCATTCCGACACCCCGTAACCTTGAATGAGGTTGACACCGAGCGACCGATAAAACGGCGCGTAGGTTGGATCGAGCGATGCACCACCGCAGATGATAAGCTCGAGCCGCCCGCCGAATGCGGCGCGAGGTTCGGCAAGCAACTTATCCGCGACATTGAGGCCGAAACGCTGCAAAAAAGCGCATACCCCCTGCGCGAACGCGAACTGTTTCTCACGTCCTGACTGTTTCACCGCACGCATGATCCTATCGTGGAATGTCTCGACATAGAGCGGCACCAAGCACAGTGCCGTCGGCCGAAACACTTCCAAGCACTTCGGCAACATCTTGATACTCGGGCAGAATCCAATCGCGCAGCCGTAATATAGGGGGCTTAAAATGCCAGCCATATCTTCGTAGGCATGATGGATGGGAAGCACCGAGACGAATACATCCTCAATACCACACAGCACCAGCTCACACGCACCCTTGATATTCGCCGTCAGATTGCCATGACTTAAGAGCACGCCTTTACTTGTGCCGGTTGTTCCAGAAGTGAAGAGTATGGAGCACGTCGCTTGAGGATCGATTTCCAGACGATCGTAGCAATCGTTTCCACGAGCGAGCTCATCGCGTCCAAAAGGTAAGAAATCGGGTGCGAGGCCACCGGATGTCAAGGAACCCGCGTCGATTGTCTCTATCGCTCGTCCCGTTTGCGAGTGGAGAGCACCCACAGCGGCGAGAGCTTCAGCGGTATGGGCCGCCGTATGACAAAGCGCATCGACATCTGCGCGATCCATCAGCTCGACGAGCTCGTCGCAGGAAAGTTCCTTGTCGAAGGGAACAACCGTGATGCCGCTATTGACAATCGAGAAATAGGCAAGTATCCAAGCATAGGCATTCTCTCCGATGAGCGCGATTCGCTTGCCTCTGTAACCTCTTTCGAGCAAAGCGGTACCCATGGCACGAACATCATCGTGGAGCTGATCGTAGCCGACCTCCACTATCTCGCCTGCATGCGTCAACTCGGAAAAAGCCGTCTTCCCTAAAAATACTCGAGCTCCGCGCTCAAGCAGGCAACGCAGATCACGAATCGGTTCAATATCGTTGAGAGGTTCACGTCTCATGCGAGCCAACACAACCTTCCTGCAGTCGAATCCCTTAGTGGCAAAACAAAAGCCTTTTGAAAGGCTTAGACTTGGCATCTTCTGTTATATATTCTAGCAGCATATTCTTCTACAGCCTGCGACGAAAGCCGCATTGTTCCCAAAGTATCTTCGGCCGTTGACTTCGGTTGCCTTACACCGCCTCGCGTTGTCTTCTGGCTGTTGGATTCTAGCTGTTGCCTTCTGGCCGCTATCGTTATACGCTAGTGCAAACGCTAGACCGGACTTCCATTGAGAAGGGAGGCGGCCACCATGAGTATGTCCTATGCGTTTGTGGTGCCCCATCCACCGATCCTGATAACCGGTATCGGAAAGGGAGAGGAACACTGCGCCCAATCCACCCTTGACGCCTACCATGATGTTGCGCGCGCAATTGCTGAGCTGTCACCACAGACAATTGTGATCGCCACGCCACATGGCCGCATCTTCCGCGACAGTTTCCACATCACAGCAGGGACCTCGGCCAAGGGAGATTTCAGGGATTTCCGTCACTCAGGCAACCGACTACAGATCGATCTGGACAGTGAGTTCGCCGAAGCTTTGGTCAAGCAGGCCGCCAGTCGAACCATACCCTGCGAATGCTCGCACGACCTAAATGACCGTCTGGACCATGGCTGCATGGTTCCCTTGCACTTCATCACGCAGTATCTTCGTAGTCCCTTTACGTTGTTGCGCGTCTCAATCTCGTTGCTTGACGAGCTTCAGCACTATCATTTTGGCGAATGCATAACCCAGGTAGCTGAACAGCTGAAACGAACCGTAGTCTTCATCGCCAGCGGAGACCTTTCGCATCGCCTGAAAGAGGATGGCCCCTATGGTTTCAACAGCGCTGGCCCGCTCTTCGATGCTCAGGTCACAGCGGCTCTGTCTGAAAGCGACTTCATGCGTCTGATGAGGTTCGATGCGGACTTCAGAGAAGATGCTGGCGAGTGTGGCCTCAATTCGTGCATCATGATGGCCGGCGCACTGGATGGCAGGGCTGTCAGATCGAGACTACATTCCTACGAAGGTCCGTGGGGCGTGGGCTATGCCGTTGCCAGCTTCGAACCCTTGGGAGAAGATCCCGAAAGACGTTTTGCGGTGATCCGCGAGAGACAACTTGGCCTTATCAATCTTTTCAACAACACAAAAACCCCAGAAAGACAACAAGAGGCCTCTCGGAGCCTGCCTGTACAGCTGGCATTCGCCGCATTACGCGACTATCTGCACCATGACAGTACGCCAAGCCCTGACACTCCGTATGTCTCACAGCTGTTGGATTCGATCAGGGATGACAGCTTTCACCCCCAACTGCAACAGCTGGCGGAATTGAGCCAGCACAGAGCGGGTGTCTTCGTCTCCTTCAAGATCAACGGCGAATTACGCGGTTGCATCGGCACCATTGAGCACACTTCCAACTCCATAGTAGACGAGATCTTACAAAATACAGTCAGTGCCGCGGCAAACGACCCTCGCTTCCCCGCTATCACCGAAGATGAGATTGCGGCCCTTGAATGCAGCGTCGACATTCTTGGTGAGGCTGAGCCAATCGATAGTCAACTGGAACTTGACCCAAAGCGTTATGGGGTGATAGTCACTCATGGTCTGCGACGGGGGTTGCTCCTGCCCGATCTGGAGGGTGTTGATACGCCTGAGCTGCAGGTTGCAATCGCCTTGCAGAAAGCCGGGATCCGCGCAGATAAGCCCTACAGATTACAACGATTCGAGGTAACCAGATACACATAGGTCAAGCTCCTGCGGAAGGTGTTGATGACGTGGAGGATGATTCGACTAACAAATGGGTCAGGTGTCCGATCTGCCCCCATACCTGTCGTCTGATGTCAGGCCAGACGGGTATCTGCGGTGCCCGTCACGCAGTCGACGGCCGCGTGGTTCCTGCCAATTATGGAAAAGTAACCGCTGTCTGCCTTGATCCCATCGAGAAGA
>JAAYYH010000065.1 GCA_012515495.1 Coriobacteriaceae bacterium
GTGACTGATTGTTGGCGACTGTATCGTCTGGTGATGTGTCTGCTGTTTTACGTTCATCCGATCCATCGACCATCATGGCAGCATCCAATCATCCTTAGAAGCGAAAAATTTGGACAACTTACCCTGTATTGTAACTGATAGATGACTATATTTGCAGATAAATGTCGAAATCCACTATCGGCTTCAACTGATATCCCCTAAATCGAAAGGCGTCTCCTGATAAACATAATGATTGAGCCAGTTGGCGAAGAACAGGTGGGCATAGGTCTTCCATTGAACACGCGGCGGATTAGCGGGATTGTCATCTTTGTAGTAATTGACTGGAAGTGGAGCGTTCAAACCAGCTTTCCTGTCGCGCTGGTATTCTCTGTCCAAAGTTCGATCGTCATATTCGGGATGGCCAGTGACGAAGACCTGTCTGTGCTTCGGACTGGCGAATACCACAGCCCCCGTTTCCTCGGAGCCCGCAAGCAAATTTAGTCCGGTTCCCTCCAAGTCCTCTGGTAGAACGGTCGTGAATCGTGATTGGGGCATCAGGAAATGATCATCGAAGCCGCGTAGCAGATGACTGGATTTGTCCAATACCTCAAGCTCGTAGACTCCAGTTATCTTGTTGTCCACAACATGCTTGTCGATACCATAGAAATGATATAAGGCCGCGTTGGCACCCCAACAGATGAACAGGGAGCTATAGACATGGGTCTTGGACCATGCGAATAATTCCTTGAGACGTTGCCAGTAACGTACTTGCTCAAAAGCAAGATGCTCGACTGGAGCTCCGGTGACTATCAGACCGTCGAAACGTCTCTTTAAGATCTCTGATGAGGTGGTGTAAAAGGCCTCCATGTGCTCTGCGGAGGTGTTCTTAGGAGTGTGACCACTCATCTGCACTAATGTGACATGGATTTGGATAGGAGTGTTAGACAACAGGCGCAGCAGCTGGGTTTCTGTGGTGATCTTGGTGGGCATCAAGTTGACGATGGCGATCTCCAGAGGACGGATATCCTGAGTTTTCGCGCGTTGTTCTGTCATCAAGAAAATGTTCTCCTTGCTGAGGATATCGATCGCGGGCAAGCCATCGGGAACATTTACTGGCATCTTTCACTCCTTGATTTCTTTGAGCGCGCGGCATGGCTGAGTAAATTGTCATAGCATTATAACGCGAACAGAGCACTCTGGTTTCGATCTGTTTGGTATAGTTGTTGGAGATACAGTAAAGACTAGCCAAAGGATTCCGCATCAGGATCGTCAACCCTATAGACACCTACAGTGGCATCGATCAATTGCTCCCTTTGTTATCAACAGGAAGGAGATACCGTGAAGACAGAATTGCTCGTCGAAGGTATGAGTTGCTCTCATTGTGTTAAGGCAGTGGAGACCGAGATCGAGAAAATCTCTGGAGTAAAGGGCGTCAAAGTAGATTTGAAGACTAGGACAGTGACAGTGAATCATGACGGTTCGGTAGGCGCTGACGCTCTTGCTCAGGCTGTCGAAGAAGCGGGTTTTACATTGCTATGAACCAAGTAACCATACCCGTAGGCGATATGACTTGCGCAGCCTGCACCAGCAGGGTGGAAAGGGCTGTCCTGAAACTGGAGGGTGTTGCAACTGCTCAGGCGAATCTCGCCTCTGAGAAGGTGACGGTAGTCTTCGATCCGGAGCGGGTAAGAATCTCCGATATCAAGGCAACCATACGATCTGCCGGATATCGCACCTTGGATCCAAGCACTACCAAACGCGGAGAGGAACGTCAGCGCAAAGACCGTGAAGTGCGGATACTTTGGCAAAAGTTCTTTGTCAGTGCCCTGTTCGCTGTGCCTGGACTGTATCTGGCAATGGCTCCGATGTTGATGTCTGCGCCACCGCTGATTCCGCACTGGCTACACCCACATAGTTCGCCATTGGTTTATAGCATTGTCTCTGCCATCCTGATAATTCCCTGTATAGCGGCCGGTAACCGTTTCTATCGCAAGGGCTTCTTTGCGCTGTTCCGCTTGAGCCCTACTATGGATTCGTTGATTGCCATTGGCACCTCGGCAGCTGTGATATACAGCATGGTTGCTGTGTTCCAAGTAGCTTTGGGCGATGCATCTGCCGCAGGTAAGTTGTATTTTGATAGCGCTGCGATGATCATCACCTTGATTCTTCTGGGTAAATCCATGGAAGCGATGTCAAAAGATCGAACCTCTGATGCGATAGCGCGATTGATCGATCTGGCTCCGGATACAGCTGTTATCCTTTTCAACGGAATCGAGCGCGAGATACTGATAGAAGACGTACAGCTCAACGACGTTGTCTTAGTGCGACCTGGTTCGCGCGTACCCGTAGATGGCATTGTGATTTTAGGAACAGGTAGTGTCGATGAATCGATGCTTACGGGTGAGAGCATGCCTGTTAGCAAGAAGCCGGGCGATAAGCTCTATGCGGCAACGATGAACGCGACGGGAGCGCTACAATTCAAGGCGACCGGTGTGGGAGAGGACACAACACTGGCCAAGATCATCCGACTTGTCGAGGATGCTCAGGGCGTGAAGGCACCCATAGCGCGATTGGCAGATCGGGTCAGCGCGATCTTTGTGCCGATAGTGATGTTGTTCGCGTTGTTAATTACTGTTATCTGGTTGATAGTAACACGGGATATTGCTTTCGCGCTTTCAATATTCATCGCCGTGTTAGTCATCGCCTGTCCCTGTGCGTTGGGATTAGCCACGCCCACAGCCATCATGGTAGCGACAGGTAAAGGAGCGGAGCTGGGAATACTGATCAAGAGTGGTGAGGCACTGGAGATCATGGGGCGTCTACAGACCGTGGTATTCGATAAAACCGGCACCGTTACACAGGGACAACCACAGGTGACTGATATCGTATCCGTTCAGACTGACAGAAGCGACGAATTGCTTGCCCTCGCGGCAGCAGCAGAGATGGGCTCCGAGCATCCCTTGGGCGTTGCGATCGTCGCTGCTGCGCGAGCTGCCGGAGTCACCATACCGGAAACGAA
This sequence comes from Coriobacteriaceae bacterium, assembly GCA_012515495.1. Classification (GTDB taxonomy): domain Bacteria; phylum Actinomycetota; class Coriobacteriia; order Coriobacteriales; family UBA8131; genus UBA1419. The sequence continues at coordinate 2,999 of JAAYYH010000065.1, forward strand.
GGATTTCAAGGCAGTACCGGGTAAAGGTATCATCGCCCTCATTGATGGGACTGAGATTCAGATAGGCAATGGGCTGTTCATGCAGGAGGCTGGCGTGGATCTTGCAGATTTTGGCATTGAGGTTGGGATTTTGGCTTCTGAAGGCAAGACGCCTCTGTACGTATTAGCAGCAGGTCTTCCTCTGGGTGTGCTCGCGGTTGCTGACGTGGTCAAACCGGATAGCAAGTTGGCACTGGAGCAACTTCAGGCTATTGGATTGGAGATCGCGATCCTGACCGGAGACAATAGGCTGACAGCGGAGGTAATAGCCAGACAAGTTGGCGTCGAGCGTGTCTTCGCCGGGGTCTTACCAGAGCAGAAGAGCGAGATAATCGGGTCTTTACAAGCCGATAACAGACTGGTTGCGATGGTAGGCGATGGCATCAATGACGCTCCAGCCTTGGCTCAAGCAGATGTGGGGATTGCAATCGGCTCTGGCACTGATGTTGCGATTGAAAGCGCAGATGTGGTGTTGATGCATTCGAGCTTGAAAGATGTTCAAACAGCGATTCAGCTGAGCAGGAAGACGTTGCATGTAATCAGACAAAACTTGTTTTGGGCATTTGGCTATAACGTAGTTTGCATTCCGATTGCTGCAGGTCTACTGTTCCTCTTTGGTGGCCCCCTGCTCAATCCGATGATCGCTGCGGCAGCTATGAGTCTATCTAGTGTGTCCGTTTTGCTCAATGCCTTGCGACTCAAGCGCTTCAAACCTGCCTCGACTCAGTTTTAACATGCATGAAACCTAATAGCATAGGCTACTGCGCTATGATTTAGCTCCATGAAGCGGGTTCACTCGTGCTCTTAATGAACCATCTTCAGAAAGGAGCATTACAATGGATGAACGTGAGAACATTACGCAGTACGGTCTATATGATCCCAGATTCGAGCATGATGCCTGTGGCATCGGCTTGCTGGTTGACATCAAGGGCAGAGGCTCACATCAGCTTGTAGCAGATGCGGTAAGCATATTGGAGGCCTTGTCGCATCGTGGTGGGATTGGCTATGAGCCCGAGACCGGAGACGGTGCCGGTATTCTGATTCAAATACCTGATGTCTTCATGCGCAGGGTAGCGGCAATCGATGACATATCACTGCCAGAAGGTCGTGGACGCTATGGAATTGCTATGGCTTTCATGTCCCCAGATGAAGCCAGATGCGAGAAAACCTTGTCGTTATTCTCAACGATTGTCACGCGAGAGGGTCTCTCGGTGCTGGGGATCCGCCGAGTGCCGGTGAGCACAAGCTGTATCGGGTCCACGGCAGCAGAAGTACGCCCTACGATAATCCAAGTTTTCATCGGTTGTCCCGAAAACATGGACGAAGCGGATTTTGAGCGTACGCTCTATATCATCTCAAAACTGGCACACAAGGAGATCCGCAAACCTCAGCATGGGGCAGATCACTATTTCTATCTAGCCAGCTGCTCATGTCGCACCATTGTCTACAAGGGTATGTTATTGCCTGATCAACTGGCTGATTTCTACCTTGATCTGAAAGATAGCGAGCTCTGCAGCGCTATAGCCTTGGTGCACTCCAGATTCTCGACGAATACCTTTCCAAGCTGGGAGCGCGCTCATCCCATGCACCATATCATCCATAATGGTGAGATAAACACCATTCGGGGTAATGTGAACTGGGTGAAAGCCCGCGAGAGCTGGATGTCCTCAAAGCTATTTGGTGATTCATTACAGAGGATTTTCCCTGTAATCAATGAAGATGGCAGTGACTCTGCGATGCTCGATGACTTCTTGGCGTTGTTATTGCACTCTGGATACAGTCTGCACGAAGCCGTGATGATGGCTATTCCCGAACCATGGGAAGAGAATCCCACTATGGACCCGGCCATCAGAGCGATGTACGAATATAAGAGTTTCTTAGTTGAACCTTGGGATGGGCCGGCTTCTGTGGCTTTTACTGACGGACGATTTGCGGGAGCCACGCTTGACCGCAATGGCCTGAGACCATCGCGCTACTACGTAACCAATGACGATATGCTGATATTGGCCAGTGAAGTTGGCGTCCTGCCAATCCCTGAAGAGCGGATAGTTCGAAAGGATCGTCTGCGACCCGGGAGGATGCTGCTGATCGATACTCTAGAAGGCCGCATCATCGAGGATCACGAGCTTAAGGAGACGGCTGCGTCTGCTCATCCCTATGAAGATTGGCTGAGTGAGAACAGGATCGATCTGGATAGATTGCCGTTGAGTGATGATGACGGAGATGGGTTACGCGAACTGATAGCAACAGTGGAGAGAGCCACAATAGGCGAAATCTGGCCACAGAGCCAGCTGACAACTCTCAAGCGACTGGAGCACTTCGTTGCAGGATATCATGAGCAAAAACGAATAGGTTTTGATTCGTTTGAGTCAAAGGAAGAACAGAGTCCCTCACTACTCCAGCTGCAGAAGGTCTTCGGTTACAGCTGGGAAGACTTGACTTTGACGCTGAAGGCTATCGCCGAGGAAGGCGACGATCCCTTATCCTCCATGGGCTATGACGCACCGCTTGCCGTGCTGTCCCAGCGGCCGCAGACCTTGTATAGTTATTTCAAGCAGCTGTTCGCTCAGGTGACGAATCCACCGATCGATGCCATTCGCGAACATCTCGTCACTTCGTCAATCATCCATCTGGGCAGTGAAGGGAATCTCTTAGAGCCCTGTTCTAAGAATTGCAAAGTAATCTGCCATAACACACCGATACTATCCAGAGATGAGCTACAACAACTCAAAACCGTTAACATCAGCGGGCTTAAGAGCATCACAGTACCAATTCTCTTTGACGCACACCTGAGTGGTGGTCTCAAGCAGGCATTAGCAGATCTGTTCAGCGCGGCAGATAGCGCTATAGCCCATGGTTACACCATCATCGTCTTATCGGACAAGGGCGTCAACGAGGGTAAAGCGGCCATCCCGGCTCTTCTCGCTGTTTCGGGGCTGCACCATCATCTGGTGCGCAGCGGTAACCGCACAAGAGCTAGCATCGTCATCGAATCAGGTGAGCCTTTCGAGGTGCATCATCATGCCTTGCTGGTTGGTTATGGCGCTAATGCGATTTGTCCTTATCTGGCCTATGAGAGCGTGGAGGCACTGGTAGACCAGGGAATGATTACTGCTGAGCCTGATAAGGCGGAGGAGAACTATCGTAAGGCACTGACGAATAACATCGTTAAGGTGATGTCGAAGATGGGTATCTCGACAGTACGCAGCTATCACGGTGCGCAGATATTCGAAATTCTCGGCCTTGCAGACGAAGTGGTTGATCGTTATTTCTCTGGTACAACATCGCGGATTGGTGGAGCCTCGCTCAGTGATATCGAGAATGAGACTTTAATGAGGCACCGTGCTGCCTTTGATACTGTGTCTAGCGGTAGGCCACTCGATTCTGGTGGTAGCTATAAGTGGCGACGTGATGGAGAATATCATCTGATCAATCCGGAGAATATCCTTTACTTGCAACGTGCCTGCAGAAGCGGGGAGTATAGCTGGTTCAAGAAGTTCTCAGCGAATATCAACGATCGAAGTAAGGAACTCAAGAATATCCGCGCACTATTGGATATAGTCACTGTTGAGAAACCCATACCGATCGAATCTGTTGAACCGGTGGAAAGCATCGTCAAACGGTTCAAGACCGGCGCGATGTCGTTTGGTTCGATCAGCCAGGAAGCGCACGAGTGTATGGCCATTGCCATGAATAGGTTGGGCGGCAAGAGCAATACCGGAGAGGGTGGCGAATCACCACAACGTTACGTGCCGGGCGAGGATGGTTGCGACAGATGCAGCTCCATCAAGCAGGTCGCATCCGGGCGCTTTGGCGTGACGATCGAATATCTCAATCATGCCACCGAGATCCAGATCAAGATGGCTCAGGGTGCCAAGCCAGGAGAAGGCGGCCACCTTCCCGGCAGGAAAGTCTATCCTTGGGTCGCTACCAACCGTTTCTCGACACCAGGTGTAGAGCTCATCTCACCACCTCCGCATCATGATATCTATTCCATCGAGGATCTCGCACAATTGATTCACGATTTGAAGAACGCCAATCGAGACGCGCGTGTGAATGTCAAATTGGTCTCAGAGGCGGGAGTTGGCACCATCGCGGTTGGTGTCGCCAAGGGTCTAGCTGACGTCATCGTTATCAGTGGCTATGATGGCGGTACGGGAGCGGCATCGCGAACAAGCATTCGGCACGCGGGCTTGCCGTGGGAACTGGGAGTGGCAGAGACCCACCAAAGTCTGCTGGCCAATAAATTGCGGGATCGGGTGACCGTCGAGACCGATGGGAAACTGCTAACAGGACGAGACATCGTCATTGCGGCTTTATTAGGTGCCGAAGAATTCTCATTCGCGACAGCGCCACTGATTGCCATGGGCTGCGACATGATGCGCGTTTGTAATTGTGACACCTGCACTGTGGGAATCGCTACGCAGAATCCCGAATTGCGCAGCAGGTTCCAAGGCAAACCCGAGCACATCATCAATCTGATGGAGTTCATGGCTAGGGAAGTGCGGGAGTGGATGGCGCGTATCGGTGTACGGCGCTTTGATGATCTGGTCGGACATGTCGAGCTCTTGCGTCAGACAAATTCGCTCAAGGGTAAGATAGGCAAGGTCGATCTCTCTCGATTGTTGTATCAACCAAGGTTTGAGACCGGTAGTTGTGACTGGCACCACACCAAGGCGCAGAATCATAATCTTGATCGCGAGTATGATCTCAAGATACTGCTACCGCTATGCTCAGCAGCCTTGAAGAGCGGAAAGAAAGTCGACTACAGCCTGCAGATTAGCAACCGCAACCGAACCTTTGGTACCGTGCTCTCCAGTGAGATCGTACGTGCGTATGGTGCTAAGGGCTTGCCTGAGGATACTATCAAGTTGCGATTAAGCGGGTCAGGTGGACAGAGTTTTGGCGCTTTTCTGGCTCCTGGCGTCACGCTGGAGTTGCATGGTGACAGCAACGATTACCTGGGCAAGGGTTTGAGCGGTGGCAAGATCATAGTCACCCCTCCTGATGGCGCACACTACGAATCAGGAGAGAACATCATTATCGGTAATGTCGCGTTTTACGGGGCGACCAGTGGCGAGGCATACCTGAACGGAGTTGCCGGTGAGCGCTTCTGCGTTCGAAACAGTGGCGTTAACGCCGTCGTGGAGGGTGTGGGCGACCACGGCTGCGAATATATGACCGGGGGGCGCGTTGTGATCCTAGGCCGTACCGGACGGAATTTCGCTGCAGGTATGACAGGTGGTGTCGCCTATGTCTGGGATGCAGAAAATGATTTCGAACAAAACTGTAATCTCAAGAATCTGACGTTGCGAAAGCTGACACAAGCAGACTGCAAGATTCTCGCAGACATGATCAGTAAGCATGTGGAACTGACTGGCAGCGAGCGCGGCAAGATGATACTGGATGACTTCGATATGTATGTCGCTCAATTCAAGATGCTGATACCTAACGATTACCAGCGAATCATGGAGGCATTGGAGACAGCGAAGGATACGGGCGTCGAGGAAAGCGAGCAGCTGTTGTGGGCGTTTAACTCGGTGGTTTTGGATAAGCAAGCCTCCTGACGAACATTAGGCGAGGGGAGCGTCAGGCAGAGTATTGCGGCAATGGTAGGGAGAAACGATTATGGGTAAGACAACTGGTTTTCTGGAATTCGAACGTGTTGAACCAGACAACCGTGCGATAGGGGAGCGAATCCAGGATTATCTGGAGTTCCATCAGCAACTGCCATTGGATACCATACGGCAACAGGCTGCTCGTTGCATGGACTGTGGCGTATCCTTTTGTCATGCAGCTACCGTGGTAGAAGGGGAGTCCATCGGCTGCCCATTGGCCAATGTGATCCCCGAGATAAACGATCTGGTGTATCGCGGAGCCAATGCTGCGGCCTATGAGAGGCTGCGTCTTACCCACCCATTTCCCGAGTTTACCAGTCGTGTCTGTCCGGCGCTCTGCGAGGGTTCCTGTACGCTGGGCGAACACGAGTTGCCGGTGACCATCAAGGAGATTGAGCGTTTCCTTGATGGCTATGCCGAAGATAACGGGCTGTTAGTTGCCAAGATCCCAACTCGCCGCAGTGGCAAGAAGGTCGCAGTGGTTGGCTCGGGACCGGCTGGTCTAGCCTGTGCCTATGAACTCAATCAGCTTGGTGAAGAAGTGACAGTGTTCGAACGTGCAGACCGGGCTGGTGGATTGCTGATGTATGGGATCCCCAACATGAAGCTGGATAAATCCATCGTGCAACGACGTATCGACATCATGCAACAGGAGGGCATCCGCTTTGAATTCAATGCGGAAGTGGGAGTGAATGTCCCACTCTCACGCCTGCAAAGCGAATTCGATGCCATCGTGCTCTGCGGTGGTGCAACCAAGCCGAGGAGCATCGAGGTTCCAGGTTCTGATTTGCAAGGCGTTGTGCCGGCTGTGGACTATCTTTCCGATGCAACACGACAATTGATCTACAGTCAAGAGGAATACAACGCACGATTCAGCGCGCAAGGAAAGCATGTGGTGGTCATCGGTGGCGGCGATACCGGCACCGACTGTGTAGCTACAGCGATCAGGCAGGGTGCCGTGAGTGTTGTTCAATTAGAGATCATGCCAGAAGCATCATTGCAGCGCCAGCCCGGCAATCCGTGGCCGCTTTGGCCTCGCGTCAAGAAGACGGATTACGGTCAGTTGGAAGCACTTGAGATCTTTGGTAATGACCCCCGCGAGTACCTAACAACTTTAGAAGAGATCGTTGGCGATGACAGCGGTAAGGTCTGCGCCGTTAAAACCGTCAGAGTCAATTGGGAGAAGATAGACAATCGCATGACTCCTGCGCCTGTCATTGGGTCTGAGCAGACAAGACCTGCCGACCTGATCTTGGTGGCAATGGGATTTATGGGACCCGAACCAACGTTGCTCGAGACGCTGAAACTCGATGCAGATGCACGAGGCAACATCCAGACAGCTGCGAGCAGTTACCAGACATCGCGAGCAACGGTGTTCTCTGCAGGTGATATGCGCCGTGGTCAGAGTCTCGTGGTTTGGGCGATTATGGAAGGTCGCGATGCGGCGCAACAAGTACACGCATTTCTAGCCGGCTGATCGCCTTTGATGCGCGTATTCGATAATCCTCGTACGTGGAGTTGGCCCAGATTGATTGTGTTGCTTTAGTCACACTGCCAGAGATGTCACCGCTTTGTGGAGAATAAAAAGCCAGAAAAAGAGCCAGAAAAATCA
>JAAYYH010000066.1 GCA_012515495.1 Coriobacteriaceae bacterium
CGCAGTTGGGAGGATGGCGAGCAAGGCATTCTTCCTGAAAAAGAGTATGCCCACACAGAGCAAAGCGATGATAAGGAGCTTGCGTTTTGGTAAAGATGGTCTGCCATCGACAAGGTCATAGAGATGCAACACGAGCAATAGGATCAGCATGCTGAACGGAATATCCTTCCACATGGTGGTCGCATAATGGGCGATATATGGATTGAGCGCATAGAAAGCGACAATCAGGATCAATAGCCAACGGTGGGTACCTCTCTTATATAACCAAACTACCGACCATGCACAGGTCAATGCCATCAGCGACATCTGAGCCAGAGAATAACAAGCAACTCCTAATTCCAGACCACCCACATGGTAACCGGGTAAGAAAAATAGACCAACGAATAAGGTGAAAAGGAGGCTGATATCGTTTTGGAATGGTAGCTCGCCGATCAGCTGTCGGATGGTGCCGTTGGAATCAGTGCTGCAAATGCCAGGGTAATTGCTAAAAAACGTCATTGACCAACAAAGTAGCAGGAACAACCCCAGCAATAGCCAGAGCTTCGTCATTTTAGACTTATTACATTCCCATGATTTGAAACGGTAGACATGGGAAAGCGAACTGATGCAGACCAGCAACAGGTACAGCGCAACAGCTAGAATCAGGTATCCGCCCAGTGAGGCGTACAACTGATCATAGCGCCATTGAACCCAATGTGCGAAGGCTATCGAGCAAGAGAATGCAACGGCGAAGAAAGCACAGAGTACATGTGATAATAGGTTCAGACGCGAGAACATTATCTTCATCTCATACTCCGCTTATCTTGCTTGAAGATCACCGACCGATAAAGGACGAAATTCCAAGTGACTATACAAGCCATAGTGAAGATCTTCGCGACCAACGCGACCCAGCCCATGTCAATAAGCCAGACGATTACCAGAGTGGAGAAAACCTGGTTGAATACAAAAAGAATCAGATAGTAGACAACACTGCGGGCACGAAAGCCCTGTACTTTGAATGTCCATCTGCTACTCATGATGTAATTGAATATCGCTGAACACAACAGGGCGATGATATTGGCGATGCGTACGTCGATGCGCATTACGTTGAACAAGGTAAAAAAGATAACGAGTTCGAGTGCTGCAGAAGAGAAACCAACCAGCAGGTATCGGATCCATTCTCCTGCAATCTTCCTATTGGAGCGCATCATTCAGCTATCCTGTGAGAGGAGGCTCTCAATATCTCCAGTTCATATTGTTTGCGGTAACCTTTCACCGTTGTGTCCAGAATCAGTCCACAGGCCAAGGAAAGCATGCCAGATATCACCAGTGCCACCGCCAACAGAGCAGTGGGGAATCGTTCAACCAGACCAGTTGCCAGAAAGTCCATGACTACTGTTATGCCGCAGGCAAGGCCAATCAAGATCAGCAAGATACCAATTGTCGCAAAGAGCACGAGAGGTTTATAGTCCTTGAACAGGCTCATAATGCACGCGACGATCCTGAACCCATCACGTATGGTAGAGAGCTTTGAGACACTGCCTTCGGGTCTGTCTTGATAGGCGACGGGTATCTCAGCTACCCGTCAGTTCTTATCGATAGCATGGATATCCATTTCAACTTCGACCTCGAAGCCAGTCGATAGGATTGGAAACGTCTTGACAAAGGATCTGCTGAACGCCCTGAAACCACTCAGGGCATCAGTGATAGTGGCACGATAGAGGAAATTGATCAGGCTGCAGATCAGCCGATTGCCAAATGTGTGCAGTGGACGTTTATTCTGGCGCTGATAATCGTTACGAGAGAGTCGGTCTCCGATCACCATGTCCGCGTTACCGTCAATAATGGGCTGCATGAGTGTATGTACATCGGCTGCCATTGCGGTATCGTCACCATCAACTAAGATATAGATATCGGCCTCGATGTCTCTAAACATCTGTCGAACAACATTGCCCTTTCCCTGACGCGATTCCCTTTTAACACAGGCTCCATGCTCGCGCGCGATCCGAGCGGTACCATCCGTAGAATTATTATCGTAGACATAGAGTTGGGCAGCGGGTAATTCATGCGAGAAATCATCGAGGACCTTGGCTATGGTCAGGTATTCGTTGTAGCAGGGAACCAACACGGCAATGCGTGGAGTGAAACCCGATCCAATCGCACAATTGGCCCTGTCGTCTGCTGCTAAAGTTAATTCATCGTCCATGTGCTGTATGATAACCTATCTTATCGAGAAGTGGCTAATACCGTACACAATCACTACCAGACAAAACACTGAGATTGACAGATAACAGAGGATACTGCATGATACCTCACTTTGCTTCATTGATTGCCAGTAAGACCGTGAATCAGGCAATCGCGCGTTTCGCTATCGTCAGCGATCCTCATGTCGGTTGGGGTAATAGAAACTCCAGCTTCAGTTCTGTCCCCACGCAGAAGACCATTTCTGCCTTTGACGCTTTGGCAACTCTGGTACCTGATCTTGACGCCCTGTTGATTGTGGGCGACCTGAACAATCTCAACGATGAACGTGAACGCGCGGAGTGGTCCGATGTGATCCTGCCGGCCTTTGCTCAATCTTTTAGCTACAGGGAGATGCTTCCTTCGATTCAATTATCAATGGGCAACCATGATTTCTGGTGGTATTCGCAACAACGCTTCGAAGCATACTATGGTGGCTTGTTTGAACGCATTTTGCTGCCATTGGGGTATCCCGTCTTTGGTGATGACTTAGGGCAACGTCAGAATACCTGCTCAATCATTGCCGGCGTATCCGTTATCAAACTTTGCGGAGAAGAAGAGGATTACGAGAAGCTCGTTGCAAACGCTGCCACTCACCACTACACCTGGCAATACGATTTTCTCAAGACGGCTCTAAGTGAGGCGGAACAGAGAGATCCCTCGTTGCCCATTATCGTCATGAGCCACCATGGGTTGCCGGATCTGAGGATGAGTAAAGATACCAGTGGTGATTATGGCAGAGGCACTCAACAGGATATGATCGTTTTGATGCGAGAATACCCTCAGGTGATCTTTGTCTCAGGACACGTTCATAACCCCATGACACACCCCGCGGTCATAACCCAGGATCACGGTTTCACTTGTTTGTTCTCGGGAACGCTAGGATCTTATCTCTCAGACGAATTCGAGACACCCAGGCGGGCCTTGCTCAAACGAGAGGGAGCACAATCTAATGGCATGATCTTAGATGTCTTCCCTGACGGATCGGTTAGTGTTTACAAATTGGATTTCAGTGAACGTCGATTGATAGATTCACCTGTGCGCTTCAATCCAAAGAAGGCATCTGAAGGACACCTGTCCACAATTCGTCAGCGCCTCTATTCTCAACCTCCACTCTTCCCTAAGGATGCCGTTATCACTCAGGTTAAGCGGGATCAGGTATCGTTTACGCAGGCAATTGGAAAAGCAGACACTGCCGCGGATACTGGTAGCTTTGCCTACTATTATCGGATCAAAGTTGCAGATCCGGATACGGGACTCTCCAGGCGTAATCGCGATACCATCATTCGATCCGACTATTATCGAATAGCCAGGAATGATCACCTCGCCCTCACCGGTTATGGCGGTTCATCCAAGGACTATATCATCACACCTTACAATGCGTATGATGTCCCCGGTAGACCACTTTTCGGTGATCCGTGTCCAAGTGTTGTCTCTTTCAGTGGAGCGAATCGTCAAGAGACCAGCGTCATGGTCTCCATGTCTGCATTCGAGGATTCGGAAAGTGTGATCATAAGCTCGGGATACAACTTCAGCGACACCTTGGCCGCCAGCAGTCTGGCTGGATTAAAGAATTCCCCTCTATTATTACATGGCCAAACAGGTCTCGCAGACTGCTGTATAAAGGAGATCATCCGCCTGGGTGCGAAGCAAGCCATCTTGGTGGGAGACACATTAGCCAAGGATACAAGAATCGTTAACGATCTGAGGATTGCTGGTATCGATTCTTCCCGAGTGAGGTTTCTTGCGGGTGAGGATCGGATTGCAACCGCTCAGGCAATCTATTCAGGGAATCAGGGTTGGGGCACTACCGCTATCATCGTCAACTGCTTCGATCTCACACTGGCCGGATCGGTGTCGCCTTTAGCCTTCAAGTTGAAGGCGCCGATTCTATACACTGATGACACTGGGATGATACCTGCTGAGACAATACAGCTGATTCGATCCGGAAGGTTCCAACGGCTACTGATAATCGGGAAAACGAATCCTCTCCGACCGAATTGGGATGAAGGGCTTACTGACTTTGATCCTAGTTGCGAGGTGATCCGCATCCAGGGGAAGGACCGTTATGATGCATCGCTGCTAACGATGCGCTGGGCGATAGCAAACGATATCCTCACGGCCAAAACCATTGGGATTGCCACAGCAAGATCGTTTCCCGATGCTATCACGGGAGGGATACTACAGGGACTCACGGGCTCAGTGCTTGTCCAGTGCGATCCAGGATTTCAGGAGAATCTGATTTCAGGGCTTAAGAGCTATATTACAAAGTTGGAACAAATCAGGTATTTCGGTGGAGCAAACTCCCTGTCGGCACGATTTAGAAGTAGACTTAAACATA
>JAAYYH010000067.1 GCA_012515495.1 Coriobacteriaceae bacterium
TGGATGAAGACATTGAGAACGTCTTGATATTCTGCTAAAACATAGTCAGCACAATGACCGATGATCACACAAGGTCCCTCATCAGCGATCTGCCGGATCGTGCGTGATTGTATCAAGAATATCCGGTCGACCAGGGGAAGTGAATCCTCGTCCTTGCCTGTAGCGATGTCAGCATACGAGAGCAGGTTAGAGAGCATTCCTTTGATACCTTCGCTGCTGGTTCTAAGCATGTCAGGGTCGATATCGCCAAGTTTCGCGGCCCTATTCACCAACTCCTTATCGTAGTATGCATAGCCGAGAAGCTTGGCTGCGTATTCGCCAACCTCACGACCGCCACTGCCATATTGGCGGCTGATGGTGATAATCCTCTTAGTCATGAAAATCCCGTTCTCAAGCCGTTACATTGTGGTTTATACGTTGTTTTGCGTCTGGAGCTATGGATACTGTACCATAGAACAGCTGAATTTTGAGCTGATTTCGTCTACATCGGGTTGGGCGAAGACACGAGGAAGCCTTGAAGGAAAAACCCTACAAACATACTAAGAACGAGCGGCTTGAGCCAATCGCGAACCGAGAATCCACTGATAATGGTTTGTCGGCAGTCTCGCGTCGGCAGTTCATCTCCGGCATGTTGGGAGCTGGGGCTGCGCTGGCAACGGGAACACTGGTTGTTACCTCAGGTTGCTCGAGCAACAAGAAAGATGATTTGGAGTCAGTCGTGGCAAAGACTGCTCAAGATGCCGATATCACGACCCTCAGGGTCGCTGTTGACCAGCTTGTGGAGAGCGCAACGTTCGAGGAAGCACCCGTTAGTGACTATCTGGTTTTAGAGAGCACCTGGGACCTGCCAAAAGGCAGTCTGGTTTACGTTTGCGACAAGCGCAAGGCCCTTGTGCTCGTGCCTGGAGAGACTACCGAGGCGCTGATTAAGCTCGGTTTCCTCGATCTGACCACCGGTGAGTTAGCCATAGCTATGGAACAGGCCCTTGACCATAATGAGGGCTATGTCATCTATGACGCCAGGGCCAGTGATTCTGCCCTGATCTGGATCGAATCTAATATGCAGACAACGCATTGGCAGGTCTATTGCTCCACGTTGGATAATGGTATTCCCGGAGAGCCACAGCTGATTGATGAGGGTCAGACCGACTATGAACCGCCCCTGCTCTGTGTCAGTGGCAATAAGGTTTATTGGACCTATATGCCCGATCCGCTTGGAGCGGCGAACAAAGAGGATTCATATCTCAAGGCGACGACTGTCAAGACTGTCGACCCACAGATTATCTACACTTCGCACGGTCGTATGATCACGAATCCACTGGCGACCGAGGGTATCATCACCTTGGTGCCCCGCGTAGATACAGATAACGTCTATTATCAACTCACAGCCCTGAGGGTAGACGATGACTCTGTAGTGGCAGTGAGCATCCTGCCTCAGGCCCTGAAGGTTAACGAGGCCATCTACATGTCAGGCACATTTACATTCTGTACGGAGAATAATTACGATTATGCCGAGGGTCTGGCTTATTATGGTACCTATAGGGATCTCGGTGATGGCAGCTACCTTCACGTCAACAAGATGCCGACCAGCGCCGCTGTGCAATTCAAACAACATCTGATGCTCAGATCAACCAGGAACGTAGTTGGAATAGATGTTGCCAACAAGAGATTCTTTGTTATCGAGTTGATGACTGACAGCGTTGATTATGGTGACATATTGGCTGCCTGGGGAGTGCAGGATAAGGTAATCACCTATAGTACCATCACCAATAAAGGCAGTGGTTCAACAGGTAAAACACGCATTCGTGTCTTTGGAGAACAGGTGGACAATAGTCAAACCACCGGCCTCGGACAATAACA
>JAAYYH010000068.1 GCA_012515495.1 Coriobacteriaceae bacterium
CGCTTCCAGTGCAGTGGTATCGCCACGCCTTGAGCGGAGTACTCTTGTTGTGGTGGTGTTTTCTCAGACATGGCTGGAGATTATCGCACAGAGATTACAGGGCACCTCGTGTAATCGTCATTCTGTTTGCAGTATGTTGATTATTTTATGCGCCGTTGGGTTTTTCCGGTGGCGCTAAGCGTCTGAGGCAGACTGCCGATTTGCCAGCACAACCAAGGCCTCCAATATCAGAGAGCGGAATTACTCAACGTGTCAAAAGGTGGGATGTAGCTCTCACCCACCGTATCGCCTTCTTGCATGAAGCTGTTCGTCACACCCAAATTGAGCGCATAGTCTATCAGCTCACTGTACTCCCGTTCGTCGACCGTATCGCATAACTCTGGGAATTGTGAGACATCTGGCATGGGTGTGTACTGATTCATCAGGCTATAACAGATGCTATTGCCATAGCGCGCGCACAGTTTGTCCAACACTGCCTGCGAATCCGTTCTCTGATCGGGCATCATCAGATGCCGGACAATAATGCCACGCCTGAGCATCCCTCCCTCATCAACAGAATACTCCCCCACCTGCTCAAACATCGCCTGTAAGGCTGCTTCGGCGATCTGCGGGTAGTCTGGCGCTTTCGAATAGCGTGCGGCAAGCTCACGTGAGGCATACTTGAAATCCGTGAGATAGATGTCGACATATCCCGTAAGCAGCTGTATGGTCTCTACCGTCTCATAACCGCTGGTATTGTAGATGATGGGGAGCTGTAAGCCTGCAGCCCTCGCCAAATCGAGGGCTACGATGATCTGCGGTTGATAGTGGGTGGGAGTGACAAGATTGATGTTGTGAGCACCTTGCTGCTGCAACTCCAGAAACAGTTCTGCCAAGCGCTCAACCGTGATCGTCTGACCCAGGCCACCCGTTGATATCTCAGCATTCTGACAGAAAACGCAACGCAGGGAGCAATTCGAGAAGAACACAGTGCCGCTCCCCCGTGTTCCGCTGATCGGTGGTTCCTCCCAATGATGCAAGGCTGATCGGGCTACACGCAGCGTGTCGTCAGCACCGCAGTAGCCAACCGCGCCAATGGCACGATTGGCGCCACAGCATCGGGGGCAAATCTCGCACATGGTGGGTAACTGTGCTGAATATGGCAGTGTTGAGGGCGGCAATGTCGTGTATTGTGCACTCAGAGTCGCGCGTCCTCCAGTATCTTGGCGAAGTCCGCTATCGGCATACTACCCAGGTCTCCCTCGCGTCGATCGCGCACACCAACACTCTGCTCCTCAATCTCCTTGTCGCCCACAACCAGCATATAGGGTACCTGTTGTTGTTGAGCCTTGGCAATCTTCACGCGCATCGGCTCATTTTGACCGTAGACTTCCACACGTCCGCCGCTGGCTTGCAACTTAGCCTTCAACTGCATGGCGAAATCGAGATGGCGATCGGAGATAGGGATAATCGCGGCCTGCACTGGGGCTAGCCACAGCGGTAATGCACCCGCATAGTGCTCGATCAGGATTCCCAAGAAACGCTCTATGGAGCCGAAGATGGCGCGATGCAGCATCCAAGGCTGGTCCTCGCCATTCTCAGCAGTGCGGTAGGTGAGGTTGAAACGTTCAGGGAAATTGAAGTCCACCTGAACCGTCGAACACTGCCACGTGCGACCAATAGCATCTCTAACCTTGATGTCAATCTTGGGGCCATAGAACGCGCCATCACCCTCGTTGATCTCATAATCCAGTCCGTGCACTACACAAGCCTGTTTGAGTTGCTCTGTGGCATAATCCCACTTGGCATCCTCGCCAATCGATTTCTCGGGACGGGTTGAGATCTCAGCGGTATAGGTGAATTCGAAGGTCGACATAATGTGATCGATCAGATCGAGTATTGCCACCACCTCATCAAGAACCTGATCCTGACGGCAGAAGATATGCGCATCATCCTGGGTGAAACCTCGGGCACGCAAAAGACCATGAACCACACCGCTCATCTCATGACGATAGACGGTGCCAAACTCGAAGAAGCGTAGCGGTAGATCGCGATAAGAACGCAGCTCGTTCTGATAAAGCAACACGTGGCCGGGACAGTTCATCGGTTTGACAGCGTACTCTGAGAGCTTGCTACGATCCTTAGCTTCAGACTCATCAATCTGGAAGAAGTACATATTGTCGTGATAGAAATAGTAATGACCGCTTTGCTTCCAGACCTCGGAGTTATAGATATGCGGAGTGATGACCTCCTCATAACCGCGACTGTAGAGGTCACGGCGTAGCCACTCCTGCATCGTCCTGATCACGCGAGCACCGTTGGGCAGATAAAGCGGTAGACCCACCCCCGCTTTCTCATCCATCATGTAGATGCCCAACTCACGGCCAAGCTTGCGATGATCACGCTTCTCGGCTTCGGCAATCCTGTCCAGATAAGCATCCAAATCCTTTTGACTGAACCAAGCGGTGCCGTAGATGCGTTGCAGCATCTGACGTTGACTATCACCGCGCCAATAGGCTCCAGCCAACTTGATCAGCTTGAAAGCTGATAATCGCGAGGTATCGGGAAGATGAGGGCCACGGCACAAATCGGTGAAGTCGCCTTGAGTATACAGTGAGATCACAGTGTCTGGGGTCATCTCATTGATCAACTCCAACTTAAGTGGTTGACCCGCCATCATCTCGCGAGCCTCGCTGATGCTGACCTCGCATCTGCTGAAGCTGCGGGCCTCAGCGACGATAGCGTGCATACGTTCCTCGATTGCAGCCATATCATCGGGGGTAACAGCGCGACCGATCTCGATATCGTAATAAAAGCCATCCTCGATTGCAGGACCAATGCCAAATTGTGCGCCAGGATAGAGTTCCTGGACCGCCTGTGCCATGATGTGCGCAGCGCTATGTCGCAGAATGGTCAATGCTTCCGGTGACTTACTGGTGATGATCTCGACATTGTCACCCTCACTAACAGGCGTATCAAGATCAACTGGTACGCCATTGATCTTGCCAGCAAGAGCGGCTTTAGCTAATCCTGAACCGATGCTGGAGGCAACATCGGCAATAGTCGCTCCATCAGGTACGATCTTGATGGATCCATCGGGTAACTTGACATTGATTTCTGACATCTCTCTCTCGTTTCTCCTGAAACAAAAACCGCCTCTCAGCGGAGGCGGCCTCTGTGGTATCCCTTGCTGTCTACCTTTGCCCCACCCTGGTAGTACAGAAGGGGCAGACTGTCCAATCGGGATTCAGCGCATGGCCACAGCGCTGACATTCGTTCTTCAGCTGTGTGCCGCAGCGTGGGCACATCAGGTATTCGCGTTCTACGGGATACCCGCATTTCCCACATTCTCCGTACTTCAACAGTTCCCGTTGCTTGAGCATGAAGTCCAGTTCCTGTTCGTCTCTGTCAGAGAGAAGCATGGGTGGACGGAGCATCGAGTAGGCAAAAGCGCCGATAAAGGGAATCAGGCTGATAATGCCCCAGATTATCGGGTTGGATCCGCGCAGATAAGAGTCACGGATAACCCAGATTATCGAAACCAGGTACAGAACTCCTATCAGAATCAAAACCACCATGAAAGCGGTTTTCACTTCCGGTGTAATCAGTTGGCTGACGATCTCTTCCATGTACGTTCCTTATCTTTAAACAAAAATGATGGCAAGCATGTATTTTGCACAAACCTTGTTAATTCTACCAGAATGTTACAGCATTGCCACATCGCGACTCTACAAGACCACAAACACCTGAGTACGCCCAAATCGCAAGTCCAAATCGCAAGTTGATTCGCACGCTTAATCCGACGTTGATTCGCACGATCGACTAGCACGGTCAATTCGCAAGGACAACCTGCCGTCAGCTCAGATTCTCCAGCTGTTGATCGATCTGCTCAAGCGCTGCTGTAAGTTCAGCGGACTCTTGAGCAGTCTTCTCGACAATAGCCGAATCAGCCTTGGCCAAGAAGTTCTCGTTTGTGAGCTTCTTGTTAAGCTTCTGCAAATCCGCAGCTACTTTCGTGCGTTCATTCGTCAACCGCTTGCGCTCTGCTTCAAAGTCCACCAGCCCCTCCAAGGCTACATAGACTTCCAGACCCTGGATAATCGTCACACTGGATTGAGCCGATTTCTCAGCTCCTGCTCCCACTTCCAACTCGGCGGTGTTGGCCATAGTCTCAACCAACAGCTTCTGGCCAGCCAACAAGTTGGCATCCGCGACAGCCGTGTCCCCGCTAGTACTGACCGTCACAGCCAGAGACTCCTTGGGAGAGATACCATAGCGCGCCCGTACACCTCGTATGGCAGA
>JAAYYH010000069.1 GCA_012515495.1 Coriobacteriaceae bacterium
TTCCTTATGTTGGAAGCAGATGAAGCCTTAAATCGTGAGAGCTATAAGCAAGAGATCATTGATTCCATCGAAATAAGCCGAGAAGAGATGCTCTCTTTGGTACAGGGCACTTATCAAACCCCTGGTACCTAGAGAATCCCCCTGAACAAATGCCCGGTTGTGGTATCTGCTCGCTTGCTCAGTTGCCCTTTGCCGCTGACAGCCAGATTGCGGGCTCGCACAGCGCGCGCTACCTCTTCGCTAATCTGCTTTGTTGTGAGCAAGGTGCAATCCACCAGTGCCAGGGATATGCCGCAGGTAACGATCTCAGGGAATGCGGCCGTGAGGTCGAGCTCAATCGAATTGTAGACGTGGCTGCGACCGAAATCGTCGGTTCTCACAGGGAAACGATAACCCTTCCTGTCTTCTAGCAAACGAGGTGCTTTGCGACGCGCGCAGGATTGGCAGTTCTGGTTGCAGGGACCTTGCGCCATCAACAGGCAATGCTCGGTTACCATCAGCTCCTGTCGACCAAAAATGGTCAGAGCCAGTGGCAGCGGAGCAGCCTGACCTAACAGACGGATATCGGCCAGGCTCAGTTCGGGGCTAATCCAAGCACGTGTTGCGCCAGTTGTAGCCAAGAAATCAAGCGCCGCGCTGTTGTATACCCCAAGTGAGGGGCCGGTCTCAACGATAGCACCACAGCTTATGGCCAAACTGAACTGTGCTAGATTGTTCACTTGTACAGGTTCGTTGGCCGTGACGTGCTCCATCACCATTGCCTCATCGCGATCATGGCAGATGGCGGGTAACACGGGGATGATAGGCAGCTTCTTCAAGCGACCCTTGGGTATGGCTTGAGCATCAAGACGACCAGTATTCTCGTCAGCCTCAAACTTCAGCGTATGCAGGTAAATCAACTCCGCGCCAGCAGCAGCCGCAGCCTGAGCACCAGCGATAGTGCGAACCAGTGCCGCGATCTGCAGCGAACCCTTGCGCGCCGGAGCGAGGCTCACTCGCTGAGGCATTTTGCTCAGCCTGCGACTATGATAAGGTGCCAATAGCGCGTCTTCCAAAGCAGCCAAAGCCTGAGTTCGAGTCTTGTGCAGTGCCGAGTAACCCATACCTACGTTGGGATCGAGGGTGATGTCCCAGTTGCGGATGCTGAAAGGTGTGCCACCCACGCGACCAATCTGCTCACGCACTTCATCAGCGGTTAACGCTTTGGTCCGAGCCGCTTCGACAAGCGGGCCCTCGGCTTCGGCAGTGACGTTCGCTGCTACTGCCTTCGCCGCGCTGACAGATGCAGCAGCCTCAGTGTTATCAGTTGAGGCCGAGCTAGTGGTGTCGACAGCATCAGCAGCGCTACTCTCGGTGCCAATAGTACTGAATCGGACAAGCAGAGGTTGGCCAAGGCGCATCTCAACATGGGCATCAACGTTGACCAGTCCGCGGTTACCTGCGAATAGTGCGGTGCCAGCATAGATCTCAGCCTCGCTGTATATCTCAGAATTCTTGACTCTGAACACTCTGTCACCTTTGCTCAGAGGTTGTGGGATGCGCAGATAGACCCTCGATTCGGCTGCAGTCCCCGCCGGTGCGCTGATCCCCGCTGCGTGATCATGGCTATCCATCAGCTCATTGACAACCACCACGCAACGACCGCGTGAGGTCCAGAACTCCAGAGTGTCACCCCGTACGATGCGCCGACTCAGATCGATGCCAACCAATCCGTTTTCCAAGCTGGCGACTCTGCCTACCTGCACTCCTCGGTTATTTGGTCGCTTGAAACTCATCATGGAGTTGCTTCTGTCACCCTCGAGGTAGGCAGTGGTGAATCCTCGGGAGAAAGCTTCGGCCAGTAGCTCCTTGCGATCTTCGGAACTACCGACAAACTCGGAGGCCAGCTCGGCTTTGCAGCTATCCAGCGCTTCGCGATAGATCTTGGTCACTGTTGCCACATACGCGGCAGACTTCATCCTGCCTTCGATCTTCAGTGAGGCGATGCCAATCTCTATCAACTTTGGCAGGATATCGATGGTGCAAAGATCCGCTGTCGAGAGCAAGTGCTCGCCGTCAGTTGGCAGATGTTTGCCAGTGGAGGTATCAATCAAACTCCAGGGCAGACGGCAGGGCTGAGCACAAAGTCCGCGATTGGCCGATCTTCGACCGATCAACGATGACATCAAGCATTGACCCGAGTAGCATAGACAAAGAGCGCCATGAGCGAATACTTCGAGCTCCACCCCAGTACGAGCGATTGCGGCCAGCTCATCCAGTCCGAGCTCCCGCGCCAGCGTGACACGCTTGACGCCCAAACTGTGGACATACTCGACTCCCACGCTGCTGTGCAGGTTCATCTGTGTGGAGGCGTGCAGTTCCAGCTGCGGCACATCATGCATTAGTCGCGCGAGTAGACCGATATCCTGCACGATCAGAGCATCCACTCCAGCCAGCCAAGCCTGACGTGCTAATTCCACTGCATCGTCGAGCTCCCTTTGCAGGATCGCGGTGTTGAGGGTCAGGTAGATGCGCTTACCCGCCAGGTGAGCCAGATCGCAGGCTTCTTTCAGGCTGTCAAGCGAGAAGTTCTGGGCATTTCTGCGGGCATTGAAATCTTCGGTGCCCAGATATACGGCATCTGCTCCAGCATCCAGAGCTGCCAACAGACAGTCAAAGTCACCGGCTGGTGCCAGAAGTTCAGGAATGCCAGGAGTGACAGTCGCATTGGCAGCAACCTCGCAGTTAGATTCTGCGTTATTGGCAGCTGCGGATGTTTCAGATGGTATTCCTTGCTCGCTGATCGTTTCTTCTTTCATGATCCCTTGTTCTCTCAGTGGTTTTGATGAAAGCCCAGTGGTGAAGCTTTGTAGAATAGCTTACAAATTGGCAATAAGACAGATTATGGGGCATAATTATTTCTTCTCACATAGGAGGCTTAATGTCATCTCGAATCAAACGCGCTACACAACCGCCTAAAAAGCATATCATACCTTTTGTCCTGATGACCGTGCTCATCTCCGTACTGCTCGTCGCTGTTGCAGTCGCTGGCAGCGCTTACGCATTGGGGCAGAGTTGGCTTGAGGACTTGCCCGATTACCAAAAGGCTGGCGCGTTCAACGTCGCCGAGAAAACCCGGGTCTATGCCAGCGATGGCGAGACGCTTCTGGCTGAGTTCTATACCGAGGACCGCGAGCCGGTTGAAGCCAGCCAGGTCTCGCAGAATGTCTTTGACGCTACCATCGCCATCGAGGATGAGCGGTTCTGGGAGCACAATGGCGTTGACTTCCCCGGTATCATGCGTGCGATAGTCGTCGATCTCACCGGCGGTGGTCGCCAGGGTGCTTCGACCATCACGCAGCAATTCGTGCGACAGACTCTGTTGCAGGATGAAGCCAACGACATCACCTTTAAGCGCAAGGCACGCGAAGCCTACATCGCCATGGAGCTGGAGAAGCTCTACTCCAAAGAAGAAGTACTGATGATGTATCTGAACACCATCAACTACGGAGACGGTGCTTACGGTATCCAATCCGCTGCCAAACATTATTTCTCCAA
>JAAYYH010000070.1 GCA_012515495.1 Coriobacteriaceae bacterium
CAGGTCTATACAAAATCTCTGAGGATGATTCGCTTTCGTTTGACCATGCCGGTTGTCTAGAGTGTGGAACCTGCAGGGTTCTCTGTGGTGAAACGGTGCTTGCCAAGTGGGAATTTCCACAAGGATCCTTTGGTATCGAGTATCGTTACGGTTAAGCGTGTCCTATAAGTCTTAAGCGTAATCAGGGGATATCGCTTGTTTAAACTAAGAGGCCAGGCACTGTGTGCCGGGCCTCTTAGTTTAGTTCGCATACTAAGGGATATCAACTACATGAAAACGATTGTGATATCCTTTCGCGCTATCTCTTGACCCTTATCCAGATAGGCTTTTCCTCCACCCAGCTGCGTACCTTGAGCATCGTAAGACATCGCGATACCCATGTAGTTCTTGATATGCTCTTGTCCGTCTTTACTGTTATCGGCTGATAAGACAAACTTGTTGGCTTTTTCATCAGCTAGAAACTGTGTTTCTAGCTCCTTTTTGGCTGTTTCGAAATCAATAGAAGCGAATTCTTCGATAAATGCCTGGAACTTTGCCTCGCCTTGGATAGAAACATTGACCTCCATCTTTCCTCCTTCTGCAAATGCCAATACTCCGCTACCGGTAGATCACATACGCACCATACTACATTTCGGCCTGGCGGCCTTTTTGACCACCAGGCCGAGATTCAGCTATCTGCTGTTCACGCAGCTATTATGCCACAGTTGTATACAATGCCCAACGGGTTTTGCCATCCATTTTCTTTACGAGTTCCTCAACGTCGTCGTAATATACACACCAAGCTTGACAGGCTTGAACACAAGCCGGCATCTTGCCTTCTTCAACTCGCGGTGCGCACATATTGCAGGCTTTGGTGATCGTTGGATTATAAACCCACTCATACGGAGTCTTGGCATTGATGTCGGTCTCATACTTGTATGGACCCACTTCAGTTACTTTGATGCCAAACTCACCTTTGGTGAGCCCTAGTTCATTACGGCACGCGACTTCGCAGGAGTGACAGCCTGTGCAGTATTCATAATTGATGAGAATGCCTTTCATGGTTGTCCCTTCCTTAAATGATCGTTGTGACGACAGGCTCTTCGATTTGAGGATACGCCTTGCCTGGTTCATATTCAGCGAAGTTACCGCGTTCCGCTATGACCTCGTGTGGCAATACATCGCCCTCTGTGTAAGGATAGATCTTACAGAGCATGCTCTTGATCGGAGTACCTATGCCACCTTGTCCGGTAACGAAGGCCTGCGTCATATTGTTGAGATTTGACTCGTAGGTGCCATAATAATTTGGACCTGCTCCGTCCTGTTCGGGGAACCACCAGCCATGCTCAGCATGGACGCGTCCCGGTAGCACCTCGATGGTCATCTTGACTTTTTGACGGAAACGAGCACCGCGGCTGTTCTCAACCCAAATCCAATCGCCATCCCTGACCCCGTATTTCTCGCAGTCTTCTGGATTCACCATAATCAACGGCCATGGATGGAATTCACGCATGGTAGGAAGCTGACGATGCTCGGAATGGAAGAACTCGAACGAGCGTCCGCCTCCAGAAAGGATGATTGGGAATTCCTTGTAGGTCTCAGGAGTGGAAAGTGGGCTCTCCGGCGGCTCAACATGGAATGGCAGAGGATCGACTCCCCAATGGTTGTAGCCAAACGACCAGAGCTCGATGCGTCCGGTTGGGGTATTGAAGCCTACCTGACCGTCCGGGCGTAGCAGACCCTTGGCATATTTATGATAGGTTGCGTCCCAGTCCCAATACTCAGTGCCATTGCAGCAGTTGGTACCCGGATTCTCCACGGTTTCTTTCCATGTACGGTTATATTGAGTACCGTTAGGAGCCAGCTGATCGGTGAGATACCACGTGCAGAACTCGGTATCGTCAGCCCATGGCCAATGTTCTGGTTTGATGCGCTTACCAAGTTGCAAAACGATCCATTCGTCAGATTTAGCCTCATAGTACTCCGTGACCTTGACCATTGTGCGAACGGGTGTCCACCAAGTTCTGCAGGAATTACGTTCACAGCTCATGGCGACAGGAAGTACGATATCTGCCAAGGCTTGGGCAGTTGGTGTCATAAACGGATCGGCCACAACGATGAAGGGGACCTTCATCAAGGCATTGTAGGTACGGGCTGGATCCATTGAGGCGCAGGCTAAGGCGTTGGAGCTCTGGATCCAGAACATCTGGATCATGTACGGCTCACCTGTCTCAAGCGCTGAAAGGATAGCATCAGAGTCAGCGCAGGAGACGATGTTGGATTCATTGATGCCAGAAACGGTTGGGATCAACTTTTTGGCATAGGTATCCTTGTCGATGTAGTCATCGCCCAAGCCATAGCGCTTCTCGATCAGGAAGGCACAACGATACAACGCGTTGCCACCTGGATTATCGATATTGGCTGTGATAGCCATGATGTCGGCTACGGTCTCAGTTACACCTAAGGCAGCGATCTGCTGCTCAAAAGCTAGACCCCACTGACAGGCACAACTGGAAGAGGTGGCAATCAGGCGGGCGGCGCCACGGATTACCTCAGGGTCGACATCGCAAAGGGGACTTGCCCATTCGGGTGTCTTATCTGCAACGCGTTCAGCCATCAATTCAAAACCGTAAGTCCAGCTATCAACGAATTCGTGATCGTAGAGGTCTTCAGCGATGATGACGTTCAGCATGGCCATAGCCACGATTGCGTCGGTTCCCGGTCGCACGGGCAACCAGTA
>JAAYYH010000071.1 GCA_012515495.1 Coriobacteriaceae bacterium
CCTACATGCGAACCAATTACCGGTCCAACATCCGTAGACCAGATAACCGGGGCTTTATCCAGTTTCAACACCTGCTCTTTGAGGGCAGTCTGCTCCTTTTCGGCATCGGCCGAAGCTACCAGCATCATATCGCCATACTCGTCTACGGCATGCTCAGAATAGATTCTCAGGAGCTGCTTAATGGCCTTCTTGCGCCCACGAGCTACACTGTGAAAAGCCAGGCGACCGCTAAGATCGATGGTCAATATCGGCTTGATGTCCAACTTGGCTCCGGCGATTGCCGCCATGTTGGGTATCCTGCCACCACGACGCAAGGTCTCAAGATCCGGCAAGGTGAAATAGCCATGTACGTAATAGCGTGCCTCTTCTGCCCAGGCAACCATCTCCTTGGCAGTCAGCCCCCTGTCAAGCTGGCGGATTGCCTCGATCACAAACAAGCCCTCTGCTGTAGAAGCCTGCAGCGTATCCACAACGTACAGCTCAGCTTCGGGATATTTCTCCCTGGTATCGTCTAAAACCTGAATCGCTGTCTCATGCGTCCCAGAAAGACCTGAGCTGAATAGCAGGAACACAGTTGGCACACCACTTAGCGCAGCGCGCTCGAAGGCGTCGACGATATCCGCATACGGTATCTGCGATGTTTGCGGTTGCTCCCCTTTGCGCATCCGCTCATAGAAATCACGCGGCGGGATTGAAACGCCAAGGTCATCAAGATGCTCGCCATCATCCATGAAATAAGCGAACTTCATCACTTCGACGTCAAAGGAATCAACTAACTCTGCAGGAAGATCACAACATGAATCGATGACAACATTACAGCGACGGTCTCTGGTGGCCAAGCTGGTTCCTTTCAGATATGTGCCCCGGATACAAGATATGCTCCATATACAAGACAAGGGGTAAAAATCATCAGTAGACAGTGTAGCGTACAACCGCCGCTCTCAGCGCGCATGTAGACCATCTCCGTCAGTTTTACGTATTATTAGCCTTTCGGCGAGTTCTGGGCGGATATAGCCGCAGTTGAGGGTGAGGATTTGTAAAGCTTCATGACACTCAATAATCAACAGTGGCCTCAACAAAATGCCATACGTCCCACTACTCTACAGTAAAATCCTTTGTCGCTATCAGGGTATCACTGTCGAAGCGCAACCAATCGTGGCACTCTACGGTGACAACCGAGCTGTCGTCCAGAATGAAAGCCGATGAAACAGTAATCGTTGCACCGGGTTTAATATCCTTCAAAGAGGATTCGTGATCATAGGAATCATCAGAGAACGATATAGTTGCAGTAGAAAGCTCAACCCCATTTTGGAAAGCTTGGGGCATGATGGCGACGAGGAAGCTCGTTGGCTCTTCGCTACTGTTGGTGAAGGAGTAGTTGACGATCAACGCTTTCTTGCCTTCGTAATCTTCACCAATCCTAGAATCCTCGATTGTAACAGCATATTCACTTTCCGCAATTTTCTCCTTTGTAGCTGTCTCTTTGCTCGCCGCTTCAGGTTCTGAGGCAGAACTCGAGCCTGATGTGCTTGAGGATCCTCCCCCACCACAACCAAAAAGCGCGAATGTCAGTACAAAACTAAAGATTCCTGTGGTTATCGCTTTCGATAGCTTCATTTCGTCTCCTCTGACTTGTCTGAATTAAAATCTAGTTGAGCTGTTAAACATAGAGAGCTTTTTTGAAAATGCACAGCCACTGCTTCTGTCATAACAGCTATTACAATTCTATTCATGACTGCAATCCTCCAACTCACAGTAAACAAATAGTAGCGATATGCAGAAGGTATTTCGTTGGATCTCTGCTGGATCCGGTACTACTGATAGCGAGCTTATCAGTACTAATGGACGTTTTTTTGTCCATGTGTGCTACTTTCTTCATCAATGCGACTCGACCATAACGCTGATGACGCCTTGACCAGCATTTGCAGCCGCCATTTTCTATCGTGCTTCAAACTTTGAGATCAGACCTGCAAGACAGCCGCTTCAGGCATACCAGCTGCTACAATTACCAACACTTGGTATTCGCCAAAACCAGATTAACATACAAACATCCAGATAGTCGAGATCCTTAATGGCTGAGATGCAGATCAAGAACAAGA
>JAAYYH010000072.1 GCA_012515495.1 Coriobacteriaceae bacterium
CTTTGGATCGCTATCACGCCAAACGGTTCATGTCGTTGGCTGATGATGCCCACGCTCAAGCTGATCTCGAACAAGCATATTAGACATTTCAGCACTTATATTTTCCCCACCAACAGGTTTCAAGCTGACAGGAGTCCCCGTACCAAAACATTCTTTACAGAGAAATCATACTCTGTAGATCAATCTTCTAACAATAATCTTCTCAATTTCATGTGCCTCTCTGTGAATTCTGGATCGTGATAGAGTAGACGCTTGTCCAAGTGTCTACTTAGAAGATGAGCAACCCTCTTCATCTCAATAAAGCTCAATTACTACGCGCACAGATAATATTTAAAATGCAGGATCTTCGCTCATTGTTGTCCAGTAATTTTGTAATCTAGTGGTCTAGCAAAATAGTAGCTTTGTAGCCTCGTAGACTCGTAATCCCAGGCAACCCGAAGCATCTGGCAAAATCTCAGTCTGGCACCATTAGATTACATTTCTGTGACAATGTGTGATATTCGTGGCGTCTGACTTGAAATAGCAGCAGCCAATAGTATCATTCATATCGGTTAGCACTCTTGAATTCAGAGTGCTAATTACACTAGGTATTGGAGATGTGAGGTACTTTTCCAGACTGAAAGTTGTCAAAGTACGAAGCATCACAGGCAGTTCACCATCAAAGGAGGTTAGATCGATGAATCTCAAGCCATTAGGAGACAGAGTCATCATCAAGCAGGATGAGGCGGAAACCGCGACAGCGTCCGGTATCCTGATTGCAAGCAATGCACAGGAGAAACCGCAGCGTGGTAGGGTAATCGCGGTCGGCGAAGGTAAGTTGGACAACAACGGAAACCTCGTAAAACCCGCAGTCAAAGAGGGTGACAGCGTCATCTACAGCAAATACGGTGGAACCGAGGTCACCGTGGAAAACGAGACTTATCTGATTCTGCGTGCCGACGACATCTATGCTGTATACGAGAAATAGATCTGAAAGGATTTAAAGATGGCTAAGAAAATTGAATTTGATGAGGTAGCACGCGGATCGCTTGCCGCAGGTGTAACCAAGCTGGCTGACGCAGTGAAAGTGACCCTTGGTCCTAAGGGTCGTTATGTAGCGTTGGAGCGCAGCTATGGTGCACCGTTGATCACTAACGATGGTGTAACGGTAGCCAAGGAGATTGAGCTAGAGGACGCTATTGAGAACATGGGCGCTCAGCTGGTCAAGCAGGTAGCAGTCAAGACTAATGATGTTGCCGGTGACGGAACCACCACTGCTACGTTGTTGGCTCAGGTAATCGTCAACGAAGGCTTACGCAATGTCACAGCAGGTACCAATCCGTTGGCAATTCGCAGAGGTATCGAAAAAGCAGTTGAGGCAGTGGTTGCAACCATCAAAAAGGCTGCCATAGAGGTTGACGATCATCATCAGATCGCCAATGTTGGTGCCATCTCAGCTGGCGATCCTGTCGTAGGCGAAAGCATTGCTGAGGCCATGAAGGTTGTTGGCAAGGATGGCGTTATCACCGTTGAGGAAAGCCAGACCTTTGGCATCGAGATCGATACTGTGGAAGGTATGCAGTTTGACAAGGGTTATGTTTCACCGTATATGGCCACTAACATGGAGCGTATGGAAGCAGATCTCAGCGATCCTTACATCTTGTTGACTACTCAGAAGATCGCCTCTATTCAAGATATCCTGCCCATTCTCGAAGCTGTCATGCAGGCATCAAGGCCACTGTTGATAATCTGCGAGGATTTCGAGGGCGAAGCATTGGCAACCGTACTGCTCAATCGCCTGCGTGGTACGCTGAATTGTGTTGCAGTCAAGGCACCCGGTTTCGGCGATCGTCGCAAGCGTATGCTTGAGGACATTGCCATTGTGACTGGCGGACAGGTCATCACTGATGAGTTGGGTATGAAGTTGGACACGACAACCATCGATCAGCTGGGTCGCGCCAAGACGGTTCGCGTCAATAAAGACACCACCACTATTGTTGATGGTGCTGGTGAAAAGAAGGACATCGACGCCCGTGTTGCCCAGATCAGGTCCGAGATCGAACGTACAGATTCTGATTTCGATCGCGAGAAGCTTCAGGAAAGACTGGCCAAGCTCTCCGGTGGCGTTGCAGTCATCAAGGTTGGTGCTGCCACTGAGGTTGAGCTCAAGGAGCGCAAGGCACGTATCGAAGATGCCCTGCAAGCCACGCGTGCAGCGGTTGAAGAAGGTATCGTCGCAGGCGGCGGCGTTGCGCTGATTGACGCGCTACCTGCTCTCGAGGCTATAGAGACCGATGATATCGACGAGAAGGTTGGCATCAATATCATCCACAAGGCCTTGGAGGCTCCACTGCGTGTTATCGCGCAAAATGCTGGTTATGAGGGTTCGGTTGTAGTCGAGAAGGTTAAATCACTCCCAGCGGGTCAGGGCTTGAACTCCTTAACTGACGAATATGGCGACATGATTAAGATGGGCGTCATCGATCCTGTCAAAGTCACTAGAACCGCACTTCAGAATGCCGCTTCGGTTGCTGCGATGATCCTGATTACCGAGGCCACTGTTACTGATATCCCCAAGGAAGGTCTTGACCCAGCAGCACTTGCTGGCATGATGGGCGGCGGCGGAGGTATGTACTAAGATTCTGCTACAGTAGTGCCATAAGTGCTAACAAGAACCAAATTAAGAGGGGGCTCCAATACGGTGGGGCCCCTTTTCTTGCGTCTGATAGTGATACAGAATTGCGTCTCTTTTCTGGTATGTCTTCTGGGTTGTATCCTGCGCTTGGATTGTCCTGACTTTCCGTTAAACTCGTCTTTCCGCTACACTACGTGATAAATTCTTAACAATGAGTACGAGAAAGACCAAGCTACAAGAAAGACCAAGCTACAAGAAAGACTACGAAGATTTTAGATAAAGAGCATGAACGCAGTATGCCTATCAGGGAGAATAAATGGCGAGAGCGACATATCTGATCGACCACTTTCTCCTGACCGATGTCAGGGGAGATCTTTTCCTAGGCTGCGAAGCCGGTGAACATTTGGAACGGGATCTGATGTCGGCTCAGCGCACGGTAGAGGTAGTGGCCCCCAGTATCTGCAGTCAACAACATCAACAGCTGGCCCAGCTGGCAAAACGTGGCGTTCATGTGACCTACGCCTCTGTGATGCCCTCAACAAATCAGGACGCCATAAGTATTGGCAGTAACTTGATGAACGTCAAGCTGGCTTCCTATGACGACAAGGTCCAAGCGTACAACCTGAACCACAGAAAGAGTAAGTTATTTAAGGGCTGGAAACGTTTCTTCAATGTGATCTGGATTTTGCTCCTATTGATCACATTGGTTACACTACTGGCTCTCGTGTGCTCCCTGGTTCCAGCTGAGGCCATGGCTTTTGCCAAACAGAGCGGTTTTGCTCTTCCTTTCGACATCGACAATCTGATAGTTGTTCTTAGTCAGAACAGGGACAGTTGCATCAAAGTCACAGCAACAGCGACGGGTATGTTGATAGGTGCGTTTATTCTCAGCAGGGTGTTTAAGGGCATCGCAAAGAAGGCCAAGAAAACTGCCGAGAATTACTATCCGGATCTCTATCGTTGGGAGTATACGACCAACGTGGACTTTGTGCTCTTTCCTAATGCCGAGCAGAGACGCCTAGCCTATTCGATGGATCAGAACGAAACGTTTCCGATAATGAACATCAGGCTCTTTATCATCGATGGTGTGGTGGCCTATCTTGGCTCAATCGATTTCACCACTCAGTCTTTGGAGAACAATCTGGAAAGCGTGATGAGGATTATGGATTCTCACACCATTCAAAGATTGCAAAGCTATGTACGTACCCTGATGAGCGTCAATCACTATACCGTCATTAGTTCCGCGACTTATGCCGAGTACTATATCAATAATTACCAGATGTCGCTGTATAGTTATCCCGAGGGTGTGGTTCCTGCCCCCGGTCTTTGGGCCATCTATGACAAGACGCTTGATGTTCAGCGTATCGCCAAAGAATATTATGAAGAAGGTTTTGCGCAGGGGCTTTCGGCATCGCAGTCTTTCCCGGTAGTCTCTGAGATCAACGACTTCCTACAAAACACTGAAAACCTATGAATAAAGACATAGAGATACTTGCTGTCGTGAAGCAAACCCTAGAAACGCGAGGGATGTTTCCAGAGGGGTCACCTGTTCCGGTGGTTCTGATGGTCAGCGGAGGTTCAGATTCATTGGCTTTGTCGCACATCCTTCCCATCATTCGGCCTTTGGAACACTACACTATCCTGCATATAAATCATGGGCTCAGGGGCAAAGAGGCCGATGCTGATGAGCAGTTCGTGGCTGATTTCGCACAGATGCATGACATGGCGCTTGAGGTTGTGCGTCTTGATGTCGCCGCGATTGCAGCTCAAACCGGAGAGAACATCGAACAATGTGGACGTAATCAACGCTACAAGGCAGCGGCAGAATTGCTCGATAGGCTTTGTGAACAGGAGGGCGTTAGCCCAGACTGTGGTCGTATTGCTGTTGCACACACGTTAGATGATAGTGTTGAGACCTTTTTCATGAGGGCCATCATCGGTGGTGGAGCGGCTGGTTTGAGCTCGATTCCGTATATCAACAGTCGGGTTATCCGTCCGCTACTGGATTGTACGCGTGAAGGGCTGCGAAAGTATCTGGTCGATCTTTGCCAACAGAGGAGCTTAGGCGAGCCAGAAACGAACGATCGGCTATGGTGCGAGGACGCCAGTAACTATGATACTCAAGGATTCAGGGCTTTTGTGCGCCATGAACTCATGCCTTTGGCAGCCACCCGTAATCCGCGCCTCTTGGAAACCATGGGGAGAAACCTGCAGATCATAGCCGAAGAAGACGCCTATCTTGATATGCTGGTGAAAAAGATTGAGGCTGAAGCAGTGACAAGGTATCAAGATGGTACAGTTAAACTCGCTACCGCGATTCTTGAACAGCCCAAGCCACTCGCCAGGCGCATAGTGCGCAGCGTCTGCAACCAGGTGCTACCCGTAGGCGAGCGCATTACTTTCTCACATGTCAGCTTGATAACAGATCAGGGACAGCGTGTCGGATTCGTGACAACTTTACCCGGAAATGTGACAGTAAAAAATGAATGCGATACACTGACATTTCTCCCTGAAGCCGTAAGGATTGCGAGGGAGAATGCAGTTGCAGAACAAGTCAGTCAGAAACGGGAGCTCTCTTCAGGCAAACGTTGTATGCTACCTGATGGCAGTGTGCTCACGCTAACTGAGTTGACAAGTGCTGATTTTGGCAACAGCGCATTGGCTTTTGTTCGAAAGCATTCACGCAGCGAGTGTGTGTATGTTGATGGCAATGAGCTTGAGGAAGCACTGAGAGTCGGGGACGGTTGTCTGGCTGTTACCGGTATCAGGACAGGGGACGTGTTTTGTCCTCTGGGAATGCGCGGCAAGCATAAACTGGTTTCAGATGTGTTGATTGACAGGAAGATTCCCGCCTGTGAGCGACCGAATATCAGGGTAATCCGCTCAGAACAGAGAATCATATGGATTGTGGGTGTGCAACTGGACGACCGTTTCAAGGTGACAGAGCAAAGCAATACAATGTTTTGTATCGAACTGACCAAGCCAATGAAAGGATAAGAGCATCCATGCACGAAGATATCAGCCAAGTTCTTTTCTCTCAGGAAGAGATAGCAGCCTGTGCAAAACGGATGGGGGAGCAGATCAGCGCTGACTATGCCGGCAAGAAGCTATTATTGGTCACTGTACTTAAAGGCGCCTTTGTCTTCATGGCCGATCTCGCACGATCCATCGATGGTGATGTCGAGATCGATTTCATGGCGGTATCAAGTTATGGTGCTGAGGCAAAAAGCTCTGGAGTGGTCCGTATTATCAAAGACCTCGAGGCCAGCGTTGAGGGCCGTCATGTGTTGATAGTAGAAGATATCTTGGATAGCGGACTGACATTGAAGTATCTACTGAGGAATATCAGATCACGACGTCCTCTTTCCATTGAAGTTGCCGCTCTCCTGCTGAAGGAGGGAAAACAACAGACAGATTTGATTTGTAAGTATGTTGGGTTTATCTGTCCGGATGAATTCGTCGTTGGTTATGGGTTGGATTATGCCGAGCGATATCGCAATCTACCCTATATCGGCGTATTGAGTCCAACTGTATATTCATAATCGATAACGCAATGAACACGAAAGTGAGAAGATAGTGGTCGATAAGAAGAAAGTCAGATCGTGGGCAATCTACGCAGTTATCCTGGCGGTACTGTTATTTCTAATCTCCTCACAGTTTCTGAATGGTAATGCTAACGCTCAGAGAGACGAGCTCTCGACAAGCGAGTTCGTCAGTGCAGTTGAGGATGGGAAAGTTGTTGAGGTTGTATATAGCGCTACAGCTGCGACCCTTCAGGGCACATACCTGAAGGAGGGGGTTACTGACCCCAGTGAAGCAGTGCCGTTTGTATCAACATACATTGGCGAAGACTCCCTGGCCGAACTGATGGCCAAGCATCCAGAGACACGTTACAGCGTCGATGTCCAGAATTCAAACATGTGGATATCTATCCTCACATCGATAGTGCCGCTATTACTCCTGTTTGGTTTCATGTGGTTCATGCTCTCGCAATTCAATAATGCCAACAGTAAGCAGATGCAGTTTGGCAAAGCGAAAGCAAAGAAGACAGCAGAGGAACGTCCAAAGACGAAATTCAAGGATGTCGCCGGTATCGATGAGGCTGTGGAGGAACTCCAAGAGGTCAAGGACTTCCTAGTTAACCCCAGTCGGTATCAGAAACTGGGCGCTAAGATTCCCCGTGGTGTGTTATTGGTAGGCCCTCCTGGAACCGGCAAGACCCTGCTTGCAAGAGCTGTAGCGGGAGAGGCTGAGGTGCCGTTCTTCTCAATCTCAGGCTCCGACTTCGTTGAGATGTTCGTTGGTGTAGGTGCTTCACGTGTGCGCGATCTGTTCGAGCAGGCAAAAGCGGCTGCACCTGCGATAATCTTCATTGACGA
>JAAYYH010000073.1 GCA_012515495.1 Coriobacteriaceae bacterium
CTGGGTAACACCGTGATCGTCGTCGAACATGACGAGGAGACAATCCGCAGTGCTGACTATGTGATAGACATGGGTCCGGGTGCCGGTGAGCATGGAGGTGAGATCGTCGCTGAGGGCACACCAGCCCAGATATTGGCAGCAGAGGATTCCCTGACTGCTGATTATCTGGCCGGACGTCGCGTGATACCGGTGCCCGAGAAACGACGGAGTCCCAATCGTGGCACTATCCGTATCGAAGGAGCCGTGGAGAACAACCTCGGAGATATCGACGTCTCGATCGAGTTGGGTACGCTGACAGTAGTCACCGGTGTCAGTGGCTCTGGAAAATCCTCTCTGGTCACAGATACCTTGGCCCCGGCGTTGACCAACCGCATACATCATTCGCGCAAACGTGTCGGAGCTCATCGCAAGCTCAGCGGTGTCAATCTGCTGGACAAAGTCATCGACATCGATCAATCGCCCATCGGCAGGACTCCGCGCTCCAATACAGCTACCTATGTGGGACTCTGGGACGATGTGCGATCGCTGCTGGCCTCGACACCGGATTCCAAGGCTCGCGGCTATTCACCCGGACGCTTCAGCTTTAACGTCTCTGGTGGACGCTGTGAAGCCTGCAAAGGTGACGGTCAGATTAAGATAGAGATGCACTTCTTGCCGGATATCTATGTACCCTGTGAGGTCTGCAAGGGTGCGCGCTATAACCGTGAGACCATGCAGATCAAATATCGAGGACGTTCGGTCAGTGATATCTTGGCTATGAGTGTAGATGAGGCTTTACAATTCTTCGAGAACATCCCGCAGATCAAGCGCAAACTGCAGACACTACACGATGTTGGTCTGGGCTACATCTCTTTGGGGCAGCCCGCCACTACCTTGAGCGGAGGCGAGGCTCAGCGGGTGAAACTGGCCAGCGAACTCCAGCGCAAGCAGACGGGCAAGACCTTCTATATCCTAGACGAGCCCACCACGGGTCTGCATTTCGATGACGTCAGGCAGTTGCTCAGTGTACTGCAGCGTCTGGTTGAGATGGGCAATACCGTGTTGGTGATCGAGCACAATCTTGACATCATCAAGAGTGCCGACTGTGTCATCGATCTTGGGCCTGAGGGCGGGGATCGCGGCGGTCAGATCGTTGCCGTTGGTACACCTGAAGAGATCGCCCAGGTTGAAGAAAGCCATACCGGTAGATTCCTGGCCAAGGTGCTGGGGGAGGACTGAAGTCAAGATGGGCAGTCTGCCAACGATCAAGGAGCAGCTCGCCTCGGTACCTCAGTCGCCTGGTGTCTATCTCTGGAAAGACGCGCAGGGACAGGTGCTCTATGTGGGCAAGGCGAAACAGTTGCGCAGCCGCATGCGCCAGTATCTCAGTGGCCAGGACGAACGCGTCAAGATACCGTTGATGATGGAACAGGTCGATTCCTTCGAATACCTGGTCACACAATCCGAACACGAATCATTGATCCTGGAGAAGAACCTCATCCATCAGTTCGACCCGCCCTATAACGTGGATTTCAAGGACGACAAGAGCTATCCGTTCATCGCTATCACCAAAGGAGACGCCTTTCCGGCTATTAAGTACACGCGCGAGAAGAAAGTGCCTTCATCGCGCTATTTTGGTCCTTACACCGATTCCCGCGCAGCGCATATGATGGTCGACGTCGCTCGGCGTATCGTGCCCATCTGTTCTTCCAGATGCGTGGAGTGGAAGCGCTTGAAGCGCAAGTTGGAAAACGCAACCCAAGTCGATGGTTCATGCGCGCAAGACCCCGCCCAGGCCATTGGTATCAGACCCTGTTTCGACTACCATGTTGGGCTGGGTCCCGGTCCCTGTGCCGGCATCTGCACTCCCGAGCAATACCGACTCAACGTTCAACGTATCGAAAGATTCCTCAGCGGGCATCGTCGCGAGTTCCTGGAAAGTATCGAAGATGAGATGCATGAAGCTGCTGCAGATCTGGATTTCGAGCGGGCAGCTCGCTGTAAGACTCGCCTGGACACCATCCGGTCGCTAGAGGACAGGCAGCACGTGGTACTGTCGCCGCATCTGGATGTCGATGTCATCGGTTTTTTCCGAGAGGAGACAATCACTGGTGTCCATCTGTTCGTAGTGCGTGAAGGTGTCGTGAACATCAGCAACGAGTTTATCTTGGATAAAGGTCTCGACATTCCCGATGATGACCTGATTGAGACCTTTCTGATCCGCTATTATGAGCAAGCTACCAGTATTCCCCGACAAGTCGTATTGGCAACGTTACCTGAAGACCTTATCACGCTAGAGAATTGGTTGACCGCACGTCTGGATTCTCCTCATAAGGCCAAGGTGACGCTGAAAGTACCCAATCGAGGAGAGAAGAGCGAGCTCCTGCGACTTGCCGAGAGGAATGCCAAACATACGTTGTTGCGCTACAAAGTGCGCACCCGCTATGATGAAGAGCGTATAAACACCGCTCTGCTGCAACTGGAAAGCGCTCTTGCCCTGCCTGCGGCTCCGATGCGTATAGAGTGCTTTGATGTCTCGACGATCCATGGCAGGCATTCGGTAGCCTCGATGGTGGTATTCAGCGCTGGGATGCCCGATAAATCGCACTATCGTCGCTTCAAGATCCAGATGGATACCGATGAGTCCAATGACTTCGCCATGATGTCTGAGGTGCTCGGTCGTCGATTCGCTGCTCAGCGCATGGCAGACGAACGTTTTGGTCGCAAACCGGACCTGCTCATCGTTGATGGCGGTAAACCTCAGCTGACTGCGGCCTTGCGGCAGCTTGGGCGTCTTGGTCTCACTGATATACCAGTAGCCGGATTGGCGAAGCAGGACGAGGAGCTGATTGTGCCCTGGTCAGAGTCGCCGATCATCTTACCCAGTGGATCGGCAGCGCTGTATCTTGTCAAGCAGATCCGTGACGAAGCGCATCGCTTCGCCATCACCTTCCACCGTGAGTTGCGCGATAAAGCCATGAAAGCCAGTGTGCTTGATGATGTCGTTGGTCTTGGACCCAAGCGCAAGAAGCTGCTGCTGAAGGCGTTTGGGTCTGTGAGGAAGATCAGAGCCGCCACAGTAACAGAACTTGCTGCTGTAGATGGTATACCAGCAGCGGTTGCTGAGGAGCTGTATGCGGTTTTGCAGCAGTTTGACTGAGTTTGAACAACACGGAGTCCAAGTGGCGCTATACTGAATCAGGCAGACTGTCAGCAAACCAGACGGTGGAGGAAGACCATGGATATGCAACTCGAGGTTCAGATCCCGGAAGAGACGGCACCGGGTCCGGACCTAGTGATCATCACCGGTATGAGTGGTGCCGGGCGTACCGAGGCCATGCACACCTTCGAGGATATGGGGTATTTCTGCATCGATAATCTTCCGCCCTCATTGTTACTCAATCTGGTGTCTCTAGCCGGTATTCCCTCGGGGGGCAACCGCAAGCTGGCTGTGGTCTGTGACCTGCGTGCCAAGGAGTTCTTTCCCGAACTGATCGAGGAGCTCAGACACATCGCCGATGCGGGACTGAGCTATGCGGTGCTGTTCCTGGATTGCAAGGATGAGGTGTTGCTCTCGCGCTTCAAGGAAACCCGCCGCCGCCATCCGCTCTGCGATGATGGTATGACTATCGTAGCCGGAATCCAACGTGAACGCGAATTGCTCTCTGAAGCGAAGGAGATCGCCAACTTCGTCATCGATACCTCGGATGAGGATCCCCGAGAACTTCGGAAGTACATCCGCACCCTCTTCTCCACTCAGACCGAGATGGAGAGCATGCGTGTCTTCGTCTTCTCGTTTGGCTTCAAGCATGGTATGCCTAACGAGGCTGACATCGTCATTGATGTCCGTTTCCTGCCTAATCCCCACTATGAGCAGGAGCTGCGAGTACTCACGGGATTGAGCCAACCGGTCAGGGACTACGTGCTGAACCGCGATGAGACCCAGTTCTTCATCAAGAGCTGGCGGGAGTTACTGGATGTTATCATGCCCGGCTATGTTTCTGAAGGCAAACAGCATCTTTCAGTTGGTGTCGGCTGCACAGGTGGTCAGCACAGGAGCGTGGTTCTGGCAGAGGAGACAGGTGCATATCTGAGAAGCCTGGGTTACAGCACGATTATCACGCATCGCGATATCGCCTTGGCCGAAGTCTCTTGATGTAGAAACGCACCGAGAATTGTGTCAGACAGGCTTGGATCAGAGAGGTGGAGACAATCGTAGACAGTCCACGACAGACTGAGCGATCGGGGCAACCTGCGGCATCGACACAAGCCACGCATCAGCCTTCAGCGTCTGTTGAAGGTATGAATGCGGTGGTGATCGGTGGTGGTACCGGGGCACCTGTCAGCATCAAAGCCTTGCTCAGACTTGGCGTCAACACCAGTGCTGTGGTGGCGATGGCTGATGATGGTGGATCCTCTGGTCTGTTGCGTGAAAGCACAGGAACCGTCCCACCGGGCGATATCCGCAAGTGCCTTGTCGCTATGGCCGCAGATCCAGCCAGTCCACTGGCGCGGGCTTTCGGCTTTCGCTTCGATTATCTCTACAACCATACGCTTGGTAATCTATTGTTGATGGCGTTGGCCAACACCACGGGTACGTTCGCAGAGGCGATCTCTGTCTGCGAGGGTCTGTTGGAAGCCAGAGGCCGCGTCTATCCCTCGACGTTGGAAAGCGTCGTGCTTTCGGGCAAGACCCGTGACAACAGATATCTGAGCGGGCAGAAGAACATCTGTGCCAGTGAGACCGCAATGGAAGCGGTCTATCTTAGTCCATCGGATCCAGAAGCTTACGAGCCCGCTCTCGCCGCTATCCGCGAAGCCGATTTGGTTGTCTTAGGGCCAGGGTCTCTGTTCACGTCCATCATTCCAAACTTGCTGGTGCCAGGGGTGACCGACGCGATTCATGCCAGCCGCGCCCGCAGTGTCTTCCTTTGTTCGTTGGCTGATATGCAAGGGGAGACCTGGGGTTTGAACGCCGCTGAGCATGTAGAGGCCTTATTGGATCATGGAATGAGGGATTTACTGGATGTAGTCGTCGTTCATCGCAAGGAGACCAGCGTAAGAAGAGGCAGCGCCACTGTTAGTTTCGCTGCGCTTGATACCGATACGCCCGCCAAAGCATCGTGCCTCTCTTCAGCTGCCAGTATCGGGTCTATCCGTCCAGTGTCTTATAATGAAGAACTGGCTGCGCGTATCGAGAAGCAGGGACCGATGTTGTTGGTTCGCGACCTTGTCGATCCCATTCGACCAACCTGGCATGATATCGAGGAGTTATCCGAGTTGCTGAAGGGAGTTTTATTGGCATGTCATTCACGGCAGAAGTCAAAGACGAACTCTCTCGGATAGTACCCGAACACGCTGCCTGTAGAAAGGC
The DNA here is from genome assembly GCA_012515495.1 of Coriobacteriaceae bacterium. Lineage (GTDB taxonomy): Bacteria > Actinomycetota > Coriobacteriia > Coriobacteriales > UBA8131 > UBA1419. Next base: position 5,354 of record JAAYYH010000073.1, read on the forward strand.
GGAGTTATCAGCCTTGATCAGAGTCGAAGGCAAGCTCTCAGGCAACTATCGGCTGGAGATCACTACCGAGACGGCTCCCGTTGCCAGAGCAGCGGTGCGCTTGCTGCATGACGTCTACGAGTTGAAAACCGAGATTACTACCAGGCGTAGCACTTTGCACAAGACTTACAACTACCTGATCACCGTCCCGGCTCAGCATGGCTTGGAAGCAGCGATTCGCGACATGGGTATCATCTCGGATTCAGGACTGGAATTGGGTATCGATCTCAATCTGGTTAAGAAACCCTGTTGCGTGGCGTCCTATCTGCGTGGCGCGTTTCTGGGTGGTGGTTTCATCGCGGACCCACGTGGTGATTTCCATTTCGAACTGACCTGCGGACATGAGATGCTGGCAAATGGGCTCGTAGCACTGTTGGCTCAGATGTCGATTCCAGCCCGCACCCAGAAACGCCGCGGTGCCTGGATTGTCTACCTCAAGGGTGCTGAACCTATCTTGGATTTCCTAGCGCTTGTCGGTGCCCATAAAGGTGTGCTTACCATGGAGAATATCCGTGTTACTAAATCCGTACGCAACGATGTCAACCGTCGCCTCAATGCCGAGATCGCCAATCAGGCAAAGTCGATTGAGGCATCATTGGAGCAGGTCAGGGCTATTCGACTGCTGATCGAGAAGCGTGGCATCGACTCGCTGCCGCCGGCCCTCCAGGAACTTGCCCTGTTGCGTCTTGCGCATCCTGACGTCTCACTGAGAGAACTTGGGGAGTTCGCCGACCCGCCGTTGTCAAAGTCCGCCGTCTATCATAGAGTTCGACGTATAGAGTCTATTGCTCAGGAGTATCTGGAGCACTGAAGATAAGATCAGGATAACGAGGAGTTAGGAGCACATTGTGACTGTCAAGGTAGGTATCAACGGGTTTGGCCGCATTGGCCGTTTGGTTTTCAGGGCCATGGAGTCCGATCCAGAGGCTGAGGTTGTTGCAGTTAACGATTTGGGCGATGTGCCAACCATGGCTCACTTGCTCAAGTATGACTCAATCCACGGTCGGGTTTTTGACGAGGTGATAGCAGGCGAAGGCGGTTTTACTGTCGATGGACGCTTTGTCAGAGTGCTCAGTGAGCGCGATCCGGGTAACCTCCCTTGGGGTGAACTGGGTGTTGATCTGGTAGTCGAGTCCACTGGTTTCTTCACAGACGCGTTGAAGGCCAAGGCACATATCGATGCTGGCGCCAAGAAGGTCATCATCTCGGCTCCCGCCAAGAACGAGGACATAACCATCGTTATGGGTGTCAATGACGATAAGTATGACCCTGCCGTGCATCATATCGTCTCAAATGCCTCTTGTACCACTAACTGCCTGGCACCGTTTGCCAAGGTGCTGATGGATAATTTTGGTATCAAACGCGGTTTCATGAACACCATCCATGCCTATACGAATGACCAGAAGATCCTCGACCTTCCGCATTCTGACCTGCGCCGCGCCCGTGCGGCAGCTCTATCGATGATTCCCACCACAACTGGTGCGGCTCGCGCTGTCTCGCTTGTACTGCCGGAGCTAAAGGGCAAGATGGATGGCATGGCCACCAGAGTCCCCACCCCTGACGGTTCGATGGTTGACTTGGTAGTCGAGTTGGAGCGTGAGACCACTGTCGCCGAGATTAACGCCGCTATGAAGGCAGCCGCC
>JAAYYH010000074.1 GCA_012515495.1 Coriobacteriaceae bacterium
CGTTGTCGTGTGCTACTTCAACTTAGAAAGGGAGTCCGACTCTCGTCAAGAGTATATCAACACTACTGGAACGTCTGATGCCCCCGTTCGGGTTCCAACGGTTCCAACCTATTTGGAAATGGTTCCGTGTTGATAGATAGTTGTTTAATGGAAAGCAATCTATTGTGCTACACTTATACGTCGACGTCCGGCGGGCGCGTTGGCATTGCTGTGCTTGTCATCGGAATTGTTTCCACTTTTTAGGAGAAATGGGCGACAATGTCGTTTTTGGATAATCTATTCAGCCAGTGGAGTTGCGATATGGCTATCGACTTGGGTACCGCAAATACCCTGGTAGCTATTGCCGGTGAAGGTATTGTGCTGAATGAACCATCTGTTGTAGCTATAGATACTGAGGCCAATCGAGTGCTTGCCGTGGGTACGGAAGCGCGGGAGATGATTGGGAGGAATCCTGGGAATATCTCAGTAGAACGACCACTCTCAGATGGTGTCATCGCAGATTATGATGTCACTGAGGCGATGCTCTCATATTTCATAAACAAGGCCAACCCTAAGACTCGCATTTGGCAGCCAAAGCCGCGAATCGTGATCTGCATCCCCTGCGGAGTGACCTCTGTGGAAAAGCGTGCTGTGTTCGAAGCGACAATCCAGGCAGGTGCCCGTCAGGCATTCCTGATTGAAGAACCAATGGCCGCGGCTATCGGTGCAGGATTGCCCGTAGAAGAACCCACAGGCTCGATGGTTGTGGATATTGGTGGCGGTACAACGGAAATCGCCGTGATATCCCTTGGCGGTATAGTGACATCACGTTCTTTGCGTATTGCGGGAAATGAATTTGACGAATCAGTTGCGCGACACATCAGGGAAGTCTATGGCTTGAGTATTGGCGCGCGTACAGCTGAGGATATCAAGATTGCCATCGGTTCAGCCATGCCGATAGCAACAGGGGAGTTGGATATGGAGATCAGCGGTCGAGATCTTTCAACCAACCTTCCGCGCAGCGAGACTATCCAATCAGAAGATGTGAGAGAGGGTATCAAAGCGCCTTTGCAGGAGGTGCTGATAGCAATCAAAGAGACATTTTTGGAAACCGATCCCGATCTGGCTGCCGACATCATCAGAAACGGTGTCTTGCTTACCGGCGGCGGCGGCTTGCTTAAGATGCTGGATGTGTTTCTGGCCAAGGAGCTTGAGGTCCCGGTGTATGTTTCCGACACAGCCTTCACCAATGTTGTCGAGGGTTGCGCCCGCGCCCTTGAGAATCCTGCGGCTCTGCAACGATCCTACACTCAGCGATAGGGGGTCGCATCTCAGCGATGGCACTCTCGCCCAAAAAGCCCAAAAAGCTTTCAGGGGGCTTTCTCCTGATTCTATTCATAGTGCTCTCCATTGTGCTGATGACTGTCTGGATCCGCGAGGGTGCCAGCGGTCCTCTACATAGCGTGCGTTCTGGATTCGCCACGATCACCATGCCATTCCAGTATGCTGGTGCGATGCTTAGCCGACCATTTCAGGCAGTTGGTAACCTGACTGCGAACCTTGGCGCGGATCAGGAAGACATCAGCACATTAACAGCTGAGAATGAGGAATTGCGTGCCCTGGTGATGCAACTTGAAGAGTATCGACAGGAGAATGAGCGATTATCCAAGATGCTCGAATTGGCTGATACTTACAGCCTGGATTCTACAGGTGCTCGAGTTATCAGTCGCAGTGCCGACACATGGAACAGGATTCTGACCATTGATAAAGGTTCAAGTTCGGGTCTGAGGGTTGGTATGCCGGTCTTGAGCGCGAATGGACTGCTTGGTCAGATTGAAAGTGTCAGCCAATTCAGTTCCACTGTTCGCCTGATAACCGATTCGCAAAGTGGTGTTGCGGCTTTCTTGCAATCCAGCAGAACAGAGGGAATCGTCTCCGGCTCTGCTGAAGGGCTAGTCTATCTCAGCTATATCCCTCTTACCGCCACGGTACAACCTGGAGATGTCGTGGTGACATCTGGTGCAGGGGGTGTGTATCCAAAGGGTATTGCTATTGGCGAGGTAGCTAGTGTCGATTTCTCGCCAACTGATGTTTATCAGACCATCATCATCAAGCCGATTACTAGGGTCTCTACCTATGAAGAGGTGCTGGTTTTAGTGGGTAACCAAAGCGAGGTCAAGATCAACGTCAATGTCGGCAGTCAATCCAGCGATGGTTCAACCGACCAAGAGAACCCTGCATCCAACGCTGAGAGCTCGAACTCAACAGGTGGTTCAGATGACGCAGTGTCAGGATCCTCTGGGAACCCTGACACTCCTATAGCCGGTGGTTCAGATGGACAATAGCGGATCGAGCCTCAAACCTACGGTCCTTGGCGCCGTGATAACGATGGCGTTACAAATCATAATCGCTCCCAACATCGCCATCAATGATGTGGTTCCAAACTTCGCCTTGCTGTTCACAGTGATAACAGCTATCCGTTATGGATCGATGAGAGCTTCAACTGTTGGATTCATACTCGGACTCATCTATGACTTGATTGCGCAGGGGCCGATTGGTGTGATGCCTCTGGTACTATCTTTGCTTGGTTATGGCGCGGGTTCTTTGAATAAGGGCATGTTAGCCGGTAGCCTGCCGATGCAATTGGGAATGATCCTTGTTGCGGTTTTCTTTGGTGAGTTGCTGCACAGTGTGATTCTGGCGATCATCGGTTACGATTCAGATTTCTTAATGTCGTTGTTGATGAGGGTCCTACCGGGAACCGTTTATGATTCTGTGATCGGCTTGATCTTGCTTCCGCTTCTGACTCGAGGTGATAACTCGCGTAAGAGGCGTTCGGAAAGCTCATTGCGATCAATCGACATGCGCAGGAAGCGACGCTGAGATGAGTGCGGCAGTATTCGCGGCCCTCATTGGCCTGCTGGTGTTTCTGGCCATAATCGTCGTGTTCCTGATAATCAGGAATATCAATCATAAGCATGGAAATAAAACCTTCAATCGTGAATTCCGTCGGGTCAGCGAGATGCAAGCTCCCGGCTCAGACAGCATCAGGCGATCGGGAAAACATAAGCAACCTGAAAAATACGAAGGTAAAGGCCGGATGGTATCCTTTGGCATCCTGATTGCAGGAATCTTGGGTACTCTGACAGTGAAGCTTTGGACCCTGCAGATCCTTGCGAGTGATGATTATGCACAGATGGCTGCCGAGAATATGACTTCGAAGGCCGCTGTCGCAGCAATCCGTGGTCGCATTCTCGACCGCAACGGCGAAGAGATCGTTGGGAATCGTCCCTCATTGGTTGTCAGAGGCAAGAAATCCGTCGCAGAGGACTCAAGTGTGGTTCATCGTCTCTCTCTGGTATTGGGAATACCCAAATCAGTGATACGCAGAAAACTGCTCGATGACACGCAGGGAGTGCAAGCTGATCGCGAGATCGCGCATGATGTCGATATGAGGGCTGTGGCCTTCATCAAGGAGCATCCCAACCTATTTCCGGGAGCAAGTGTGGAAACACGCACCCTCCGCTCGTATCCGCATGGTTCTTTGGCGGCGCATGTGCTCGGTTACACGGGTCCTGTCACAGAAGACGATCTCAAACGGACAGACGGCCTGATCAAATATCAAAGCGGTGATATCATCGGAAAAGATGGTGTTGAGCTGGCATTCGAGAGCGTACTGCAAGGTACGCGAGGAACAAGGACCTATAAGGTTGACGTCAATGGCCAGCCGACTGCCTTGCTCAGCGAAGAGGATCCGATAAGCGGTAGTGATGTCTGTCTGACACTGGATCTGAAGATCCAAAAGGCTACCGACAAGATATTGAAGCAAGCTATAGCCTCTTCACACGACCGTGGATTCCCCGACGCCAACGCCGGAGCTCTGGTCTGTATCGATATCGAGGATGGTGGTATATTGGCCGCTTCTTCGTATCCTACCTATAATCCCGATGACTTCACGGGAGGGATCTCCACGGAATTGTGGGAACAGCTGACCAATAAGGACTCTGCTTATCCTCTCACCAATCGTGTGATAGCCGGATTGTATCCTGCTGCATCGACCTTCAAGGCCTTCACCAGCCTCGCGGGACTGGAAAGAGGCATTGTCCAGAAGGATACAGAGCACACATGTTCAGGGGAATGGTTTCCGTATGAAGAGGGGAAATGGGGCCAACGCTGTTGGACGTATCCAGATGGTCACGGAAAACTTGGTTTAGAAGAGGCCATCAACCATTCATGTGACGTATTCTTTTACAACATCGGTCGAGATTTCTATGACATCTGGGACGCACTTCCAAAAGACGCCAAAGTCGACGAATTGCAAGATTATCTTCGTAGTTGGGGTTTTGGCTCGTTGACCGGGATTGATATTCCCGGAGAGTTAGCTGGGCGTGTTCCGGATGAGAAGTGGAAGAAAGCAACGTTTGTCGATACACCTGAAGAAGCGCTTTGGCAACCAGGCGATATGAGCAATATGTGTATTGGTCAGGGAGATATACTGATCACTCCCTTGCAACTAGCCTATGGTTTTGCCGGTATAGCCGGGAAACAGCTGGTTACGCCGCACCTATTCAACCGGGTAATCGATGAGAACGGTGAGGTGGTAGTTGCCCATGAGCTTGCGTTCCCGCAAACCAAACCAGCTTTCAAGCCTGAGAATATCGCTCGCGTTGAGGATGGGTTGAGACGTGTGGTGATTCGCAACGGAAGTTTCGATGTGCTGCCTGTTGAAGTGGCCGGGAAGACAGGAACCGCTGAGGTTAAAGCAGCGAAAGCCGATTTTTCCTGGTTTGTCGGCTACGCTCCGCTAGACAAGCCAAAATACTGCGTTGCCTGTCTTGTTGAACAGGCGGGGATGGGTTCTTCAGCTGCGATTCTAGGCGTACTACATACATTTGCCAGCATCTATGACACAGATATCGGAGAGATTCAGGTGAGCGAAGGGGCTCATGAGCGATGAGTGAATCGGGATACACAATCGCCTGGCCCCGCCAGGAACTCACTCGACAGAGAGGGTTTCGATTATGCCGGTGACACCACGAATCGAAACTCAGGCGCAATCGACTCTCTCGCCACGCCGAGGATTCAAGCGCATTGTGGAGATCGCGAATATACCTCTGATGATAGTCATGATCGTCTTGGTTTCGTTTGGATTATTGGTTGTCTGGAGTGCGACACAGGGAAGCGAAAAATATTCTTTCTCACATCAACTCAGCGGTGTCTTCATCGGCTTGGCCTTTATGCTGCTAATCTGGAGGTTGGATTATCGGCGATTCGCGTTGCTGACCGTACCGTTGCTGATACTGGATATCGTTTTGGTACTAATGCCTCATATGCCTGTGATCGGAGTCACTATCAACGGCGCGAGTTCTTGGGTTTCTCTGTTTGGTTTCCAATTCCAACCGGGTGAGCTGGCAAAGATTGTGACTATATTGTTTCTTGCCGCATTGGTCTCGAAATATCGCGGGCGATTGGATTCTGGGAAGGAATACCTGAAAGTCGTTGGTGTGTTGCTGGTATTGCTATTGGGCATCATGTCTCAACCGGACATGGGTACTGGACTTGTCTTTGTTGCCATCGGTGCTGCCATACTCTTCTCAGGTGGGGCAAACAGGAAATGGTTACTGATCACTATACTGGTGATATTCATCGTGCTCGTCGTCGCTTTCCTTGCCGACCCACTGTTGGACCAGGCAATCGGACATGATGTCTTTCTCAAGGAATACCAGAAGAACCGGCTATTGGTGTTCTTGAACGAGGATCTCGATCCAAGCGGCGTCAGCTACAATCTCAAACAAGCCAAGATTGCCATTGGTTCGGGAGGTTTGATTGGCAAGGGCTTCAATAATGCCACACAATCAGGTCTTGGTTTCTTGCCGGAAGCTCCAACCGACTTCGTCTTCTGTGTATTAGCAGAAGAATTCGGTTTCGTGGGCAGTGTTGGACTTCTGACATTATATGGGCTGCTATTCTATGTCGTATTCCGTATTGCCTTGAGAACAGTAGATCCATTTGGTAGCCTCGTGATTATGGGTATAGTTGGGATGTGGGCGTTCCAGATCCTGCAGAATATCGGTATGACTTGTGGCCTCATGCCTATCACGGGTATACCGTTACCATTCATAAGCTATGGTTCTTCTTTCATGTTGGCCAACTTCATTGCCCTAGGTTTGATATTATCGGTATGGACAAACGGTTCAGGAAAAGTGAGTCGACAACATCTGAACATCAAGGATGCTTAAATACGAAAATGAACAGGGTATCCGAGAGGAAGGCGAGAGAACCATGGCTATTCCAAAGATTCCCCAGCTTCCCATCGATATTGGGGCACTGATGGATGCTGGCAATATCTTTTCGAAGCAAAGTGAGCGTGAACTCTATGTTACTGTTCTGATGGACACCAGCATCCAGCCCGAATTGGCGGCATATGTCAAGCGAGCACTGTATCCAAATACAGATACTGCTCACCTGCATATCGAACCCTTTTTTGATGCTGCTCCAAGAATCGATACACTTTCTGATATCTGTCTGATCTTCGCTGCCAAGTCAGGTGCTGTGGGCGAACTTGTCAATCAGAGTGAGAAACGTTCATTACCAACAGCAGTGGTCACTCTCAGTGTTGATGAGGTAGCTGCAATCGCGATTGAGGCCGGCTTCCCCCTGCAAGAAGATATGTTAATCGCACCCGTATCCCATGCGACAGAGAACGCTGATGATCTGGATAGTCTTTTCAAACAGTTGGGAAAATGGATTACCGATCATTGCCCCGAAACCCGTCTAGCCTTTGCCAAGGCATTCAGCTTCATGAGGATTCCCTTAGCTCGCGAATTGAGCCGCGCGACCGCATTCCAGAATGGCGCGATCGGTGCAGCGGTGTTTATTCCCGGAGCCGATTTGCCGCTCATGACATTGAACCAAGCGAAGATGCTGCTTCAAATTGCGGCAGCCTTTGGATTCTCGTTGGGAAGAGAGCGCTTAAAAGAGCTTGCAGTGGTCTTGCTGAGCGCGTTGGGATTCAGGGCGGTATCAAGGAAGCTTGCCGGTTATATACCATTGCTGGGATGGGCGATCAAAGGAGGCATAGGTTACAGCTCAACACTAGCGCTGGGTTATGCTGCGACTGAGTACTTTGCCAGCGGCGGCGAGCCAGCAGGATTCAGTGATTATCTCCGCGCCCAGATTCGGGCACAGGTAAACAAGAAACGATCAGAGCGAAAAGCTCGAGCTGAGTCTCCAGTTGCGCCGAAGATCAATATCTTGGGGCCTGGTGGGACCGGACAGAGCGGAGAAGAAAGCTGATGGAGCCATGTTCGTTGTGGGATAGAGTAGAACCTTTGCTGCGCCTCGTTGAGCGCCCTTCACGTTATCTCAATCATGAATATAATTCTGCGAGAGCTCCTGAGGATTGCGATTATCGGGTTGCTCTGTTGTATCCGGATATCTATGAGATTGGCCAAGCGAATCAGGCCTTGGCCATCTTATATCAGATAATCAGGGATATTGAGGGTTGTGCTGTAGAACGCAGCTATCTGCCTTGGATTGATATGGCAATGTTGATGCGACAGCGGGAGATTCCTCTTTTCAGCCTTGAGAACTGTTTGCCAATCGCGGATTTCGATCTGTTGGGGATTACATTACCTCATGAACTTGCAGCTACGAACATTCTCGAGGCGTTGGACCTGGCAGGGATACCTATACGCTCAGAGCAGCGTAGTGATGATGATCCCCTGATATTAGGGGGAGGGCCGGGCGCCTTCAATCCTGAGCCAATAGCCTGCTTCTTTGATGCGATAGCAATTGGTGAAGGCGAGGAGTTGATAGTCGAGGTAATAAAGACCCATCAACACCTCAAGGCGCAAGGCGCGAATCGTCAGCAGATACTCAGGGCTCTATCCCTGATCGAAGGGATATACATACCAGGATTCTACTCGTATGATCAAGTTACCAACGGACTGAAGCCACAGAGTGAAGGGATTCCCTCTGTGATCCGCAAGCGTTTAGTCAAGGATCTTGACGCGATTCCAGTCGTTACCTGCCCTGTTGTCCCCTATGTCGACGTAGCGCATGACCGCTTGACCGTTGAGATATTGCGAGGCTGTACAAGAGGTTGTCGCTTCTGCCAAGCAGGCATGATCTATCGTCCGGTCAGAGAGCGCAAGTCAGATACCATCATCGACGCGATAGCCACTGGTATCGCTTGTACCGGATTCGAAGAGGTATCATTGATCTCGCTTTCCAGCACCGACCATTCGCAGATCGCCGAGATACTCAGACGCGCGAATAGTCTGTTATCTGGCACGGCAGTGAGCGTCAGTCTGCCTTCTCAACGACTCGACGCCTTTGGCGTGGAAATGGCGCAACTCGTAGCGGGCGAGAAGAAAACTGGCTTGACATTCGCTCCTGAAGCCGGTTCGCAAAGACTGCGGGATATCATAAACAAGAATGTCACAGAAGACGATCTGTTCTCTGCCGTACGTCATGCATACGCAGCTGGTTGGCGGCGCTGCAAGCTCTACTTCATGATTGGATTACCAGGTGAAACAGATGATGATATCCTAGGCATCGTCAATCTGGCCAACGCTGCGTATCTGACTGCTAAAGACGCTGTGCCTGACGAGCAGCGGGGGTCTGTACGGATGAGTGTCAGCGTCGCAGTCTTCGTACCAAAGCCGCAGACTCCTTTCCAGTGGATGGGGCAAATCCCCCTATTGGAGATACAGCGACGGATAGAG